>JALHET010000145.1 GCA_022839525.1 Lentisphaerota bacterium | reverse complement strand
ATGCGCTCCGTCATGACCAGGAGGCACGCCGGGGATGTCCCCGTCCCGCCGGCGACGGTGTCCATCTCCCAGTGCCCGTACTCGCTCCTGTCTCCGGCCTCCTGCGGACGTTCCGTGATGGGCCTGCCCCTGGCGTTCGTGTAGGCCATGCGTGTGCCGGACTTTTTGCGCCGCTTCCCGGCCGGCTTGTAGGGGAGCTGCCCCCTGGACACGCCGAGAAGCCCGGCATCAACCGCGTGGTAGACCGACCGCTCGCACGGCACCCACGGCAGGCCGCCGCGCTTTTGTAACTTTATGATCGCGGCGTACGGCGAGAGTTTTTCCCGCAGGAGCAGGTCCGTGATCGCGGCGGCCACACCCGTGGTCAGCCGCGGGCGTGGCCCCTTGTTAAGGGACGCCAGCTTCGCAGCATCCTGCGCCTTCCGGGCCGAGTAGACGGGGAACTCTTTCAGCTGGCTGTCCCGGTTCACGGTCTTCCCCCTGCGGTATTCGCGGCTGACAGACGAGCGGTGCCTCCCGAGCTGCCTGGCCAGTTCCGTGAAGTTCGGCTTCCGCCCGCCCGGATAGAGCGCCCGGATCAGCGCCTCGAGCCGGACGCGCTCCTCCCATGTGAAGTGTTTACCGCCGCTTCGTTTTTTGACATCATTTTCCTGCCCCATGGGTCTTCTGGCCTCCTTGTTGTTTGACAACTCAAGAAAACCAGAATCCGGCCCGTGGGGCACTCCTTTTTTGGGGCCGGCCGCCCCTGGGGGCGCCTCGTCAGCCCTCCCGGGAAAGCCCTCCGGGCTCTCCGGGCCCCGGGGCTTCCCCGCCCTTTTTCTTGCCCTTCTCCCTTTTTTCGAAATCGTGCGTTTCATTTTGCACTTCGCGTAAAAAAACATTTCTGAACCGCACAGCTTTGCATGGGTTGGAACTGGCCTCGGGACGCGTCATCGGGTAGACTGGTGCCTGTTCAAAACAAGGTGTCTCAGGACGCGGGGTGCGGGCGTGGCGCGACGGCACAAAAGGAGGAAAAGCATGGATTTGACAGAGCGGACACTGGGAGTGAAACGGGTTTTCGAGGGACGGGCGTTGACGATCGACGTGGCGGAGATCGAGCTTCCCAACGGGCGGCGCTCGACGCGGGAGATCGTGCGGCACCGCGGCGCCGCCGTGATCCTCGGACAGCGGCCGGACGGCAAGTTCGTGCTGATCCGCCAATACCGGCGGGCAATCGAGGAGACGCTGCTGGAACTCGTGGCGGGCTGCCTCGAAGAGGGGGAGTCGCCCGAAAAAGGGGCGTGCCGCGAGATGGAGGAGGAGAGCGGCTATACCGTCGAGGCGCTGGAGAAGGTCGGCATGATTGTGCCGTGCCCCGGCTATTCGGAAGAGCGCCTGCACCTTTACTATGCGCGGCTGTCGCAAGAACCCAGGCCGCAGCGTCCCGACTTCGATGAGAATCTCGATCCCGTGGTGATGACGGCAGAGGAGATCGACGCGGCGCTCGACGCGGGCGAACTGACCGACGGGAAGAGCGTTGCCCTCTGGCTGATGTGGCGGCGGCAGACGCGCGGAAAACAGTAACTGTAACCCGTAACATGTAACCAGAAACCTGCCCCCCCACTCCCCTTATTTGACCAAGTTGGTCAGAAATGATATCACCCGAGCTATGAAAACGTTCCAGAACATTTACGAGACCAAACGAATCTTTCCGCGTTGCTTCTCGAGCTGGAGGCGAGCGGAAAAGGGTTCGTCATCTGCCGCCGCGGGAAACCGGTCGCGGATGTGGTGCCGCACCGCAGTCAGCGTCCGTTCGCTCCGCTCTTCCGGGTGAAGAAATCGCTGGAAGGGGCGGTGTACGACAGGGATCCAACGGCTCCGCTCGACGAGACCGATTGGCCGGAGGAGCTGCGGTGATCCTGCTCGACACGCAGGTCTTCGTGTGGCTGGTGAGCGCCCCCGACAACCTTTCACGAAAGGCGGTGGCGCTCATCCGCGCCAACGCGGATGACCTGTGCCTCTCAATCGTTTCGACGTGGGAGATCTCGCTGCTGGCGAAGAAAGGGCGGTTGCGTCTGCCGGCTTCTCCAGAGGAATATGTCGCGGACGCGGTTGAATATCTCCGGATCCTGGAAGTGCCGCTGACGCGGAAGACGGTTCAGTATTCAGTCGCGCTCCCGCCGATCCACAACGACCCTTTCGACCGTGTCCTCATCGCTGAGAGCATACTGAACGGCTGGACGCTGCTCTCCTCCGACCAGATGATACCGAAATATCCCGGCTTGTGCCTGATGTAGTAGTTCATGGCCGTCAAATGTCGAACTTCGAAGTTGGGCGTTCGGCGTTCCGTGTTCCGTATTCATAAGCTTGCGCACGAGGGGGGGGATGGGATAATATTTTTTTCAAAACAACGAGGTTTTCCATGTTAGACATCAAACGGATCCGTGAGAGTTTCGAGGAGGTCGCCGAGGGGCTGAACCGCCGGGGGGTGCCTTTGGAATTGGCAGAGCAGGCACGGGACTTGGATGCGCAAAGGCGGGCGCTGGTCACGAAGACCGACGAGCTGAAAACCCTGCGCAACACGCGCTCGAAGGAGATCGGCGCGCTCAAGAAGGCCGGGCAGGACACGGCGGCAGTGCAGGCCGACGTGCGCGTCATCGGGGATCAGATCACGGAACTCGACGCCCAGATCCGCAACGTGGAGGAGGCGTTGGAGAAGGCCATGCTGATGATCCCCAACGTGCCGTGCAAGACCATCCCCACGGGATCCGACGCCTCGGCCAACCGCGTGGCCAAAGTCGAGGGTGTCGCGAAGACGTTTGCTTTCAAACCGCTCGATCACATCGCGCTGGGCGAAAAGCTCGGGATTTTTGACTTGCCGCGCGGCGTGAAGCTCACGGGCTCGGGTTTTCCCCTGCTGCTGGGGAACGGCTCGAAACTCCAGCGCGCGCTGATCCAGTACATGCTCGACATGCACACCGAGCGCCACGGCTACACCGAAATGCTGCCGCCGTTCATCGTGAACACCGCCTCGATGCGCGGCACGGGACAGCTCCCGAAGATGGCTGAAGACATGTACCACTGCGAGATCGACGATTTCTGGCTAATCCCCACGGCCGAGGTGCCGGTCACCAACTATTTCCGCGACGAGATCATCGACCGCCCGCTGCCGGTCTATCTCACCGCCTACACGCCCTGCTTCCGCCGCGAGGCAGGCTCGGCCGGCAAAGAGACGCGCGGCATCCTGCGCGTGCACCAGTTCGACAAGGTGGAGATGGTGAAGTTCGTGGAGCCGGAAACCTCGTACGCCGAACTGGAGTCGCTGGTGACGAACGCCGAAGATGTGCTCAAAGGCCTCGGCCTGCACTACCGCATCCTCGAGCTCTGCTCGGGCGACATCAGCTTCGCAGCCGCGAAGTGCTACGACATCGAGCTGTGGGCACCGGGCCAGCAGGCTTGGCTGGAGGTCTCCTCCTGCTCGAACTTCGAGGACTTCCAGGCCCGCCGCCTGAACTGCCGTTACCGCGACGCGAACGGCAAGACGCGCCTCGTGCACACGCTCAACGGCTCGGGCGTGGCGCTGCCGCGCCTGATGATCGCGATTCTGGAGCAGTGCCAGCAGGCCGACGGCTCGGTGCTTCTGCCCGAGGCGATCCGCCCCTACATGCGCGGCCTCGAGCGGCTTGAGCCGGTCAAGGCGTAGTGCCAACCGGACAGACATGACTGTGCTAAAAAATTCTCACCGGAAGGTGAAGCAAATGAACTCAAAGCAACTCATGCGGGTGATCGGGGCGACGCTTTTGTTTTCCGTAGGTTCGCTTTTCGCGGCAGACGGAGTTTGGACCAATACCGTCGGCGGCCTGTGGGATGACCCTGCGAATTGGCAGGGCGGTGTTGTGGCGGGCGGAGAGTCCGCGACTGCATGGCTGACGAACGACGCGCCGGGAACGCTCTTTATCACGATCCCGGCGGGTGGCGTGACCGCAGCCAAGGTGGCTGGGAGATGGAACAAAGTGTTGAAGGGAGGCCCTCTCTATCTCGCCTCTGCGACCCCCACGTTGGCCAGCGGTTATTTCATGTCGGATATCCACAGCGCGGATGGCCTGATCTTCGAGGAATATTCTCAGGTCAAAACCAAGATTGACTGTCCGGGGGCCACCGTGCTGAAGAGCGGGAACACCACGGTCTACATGAACCATATGGCGACGTCGACCAATGCGGTGGATGGGAACCTGCTTTCGACCAACGCCCTTGTTTTCCAGGGCGGCAACATCCTTTTTCAGGGCCGACCAAACACCATCAGCCGTTCCCACGCCTGGACGTTGACGGAGGGTGAGACTTTCATCACCCGGACGACATCCGATTTCGATTCGGTACCCGGTGCCCAGATCACCGGCACGGGCATCCCGGAGGGAACGTACCTGAAACGGATTTTCAGCACGTCGGTCTATGAGCTCAGCCAACCCGCATCCCTGTCCGGGCTCCAGACACTCACGTTTTCCGCGATCCCGTCGGTCGAGACCTTCCAGCGGTTCGAGCGGGTCGAGATGAACGCGTCCGGCGTTTTAAACATTAACAAGCAGACCATGCCCGTGTGTATCGAGGCGGGTGAACTCACCGGCGCTCCGTCCTTCACCTTTTCAAAACAGGGAACCGGGACGTTCGCGGTCGAGAAGGTCGATGCCTTTCAGGGCATCGTTGAACTGAAGGCCGGCGTTCTCGTCTTTCCCGCGAACACAGGCTTTTTCACCGGGTGCCTGAACCTGAGCGGCGGTGTGCTGACTTTCCCTGCCGGCACTGGGGCAATCACGAACCGGTTGGCCAGTGTGACCGTGACCGGACAGACGGAACTTTCAGTTCCCGGAACGGGTACGGTAGTGGTGATCGATAACCTTTACGGTGCTGGCGAGCTGGTCAAAACAGGCGCGGGCACACTACAGCTCGTCGGGGCGGACGGTCAAGGCAAGGTGACGGTGCAGGGCGGACGGCTTCTGTTTGAAGCGAATCCCGTCGAGGAGGAGTCGTGTCTTTTGGAAGCGGCGGCATTCCACACCGACGCGAGCGCGGCGGAAAGCCTGGAGTTTGCCGCGCCTGTGAACGGGACGAATTTCGTGACGAGGTGGGTCGATGTCCGCACCAACGGGATAGAGGCCATTGTCCCGGCGGGCGCTCCCAAACCTTTTCTGACCCCGGCCGCGCAAAACGGGTTGCCCGTGCTCGACTTCGGTTCGCTGAAGACTCAGGCCGTCTCTTGGAACCACGGCGGTTATATGCAATGGAATGTGACGAACAGCGCGATACGCGAGGTTTTCGTGGTCTTCAGCGATACGCCGGACGTGACCAACATGCACAACTTTTTCTTGGGTGATGTGTCCACGATTCACTTCCACAGGGGCCTTAAAAACGGCGAGCTTCTGGATGCCACCCATTCCTCGGCTAGTTTGAAAAACGGCTCTGTTTTGCTCGATACGGCACTTGTGTCCGCGCCGACCAATACGGTTCTGCCCTCCGGCTTTCATCTGATCGCACTGTCAGCCACCGCTCCCGTCCAAGCCTCCACCTTCGGGCGTGACCGCTTCAACCGCTATGGCGGCATCCGGCTGGGCGAAGCGCTGGTCTACACCAACACCCTGTCGTCTTCGCAACGCTACACGGTCAACCGCTATCTCTGGGAAAAATGGTTCGACAGCGCTTCCCACGGGCACCCCGCCCCGGCTTTCGGCACCATCAGGATGGGGCTCGGAGCTGTTCTGACGCTGAGCGGCGACGTGAACCTGACGGTCAACGCTTTGAACCTCGACGGTGCCTTTGTAAAAGAGGGGACAGGCACGCTTACGGCCAACCACCTGTCGGGCATCACGCTCAAACCGGAAGCCATCACAGGGGAGACGGTCTCTTACGGTAACGGCCTTTTTGTGCGGCAGGGCGGCTCGCTGACCGCAGACAGCCTGACCTACACGAACGGACCCGTGCTTCTGGCTACGGATCAGGCCGCGCGCCTGGGATGGATCGAGGCGGGCGAGCTTGTCAAAACCGGCACCGGCACGCTGGAGGTCGGCGTGTTGAGCCGCGGCGTGGAACAGATTTCCGTAATAGGCGGGTCGCTCACCTTTGCCGGCGCGGGCGGATGCGGCTCGTGGTTCCATGTGGACGCTGCGGCGACGCAGACCTTGGCAACGGTTTTCGAAAACGGTACAAATTTTGTGAACCGGTGGTACGACGTCCGAACCAACGGCATCGATGCCGGTGCGCCGTCCGCCGCCTACCGCCCCTGGCTGCAGACCAACGCCCTGAACGGGCTGCCCTTTGTGGACTTCGGGCGTTTTAAAATGACGGCTGCGGGGAGCTCGCCGTGCCTAGACTGGAATGTGGTCTGCACCAACCTCCGGTCAGCGTTTCTGGTATTCAGCGACTCCCCCAGTGACACCCAATCCTTTTTGTTGGGGGATAAAGAGACGTATCATTTCCACCGCGAGGAATCAGGCACCGGAAA
>JALHET010000144.1 GCA_022839525.1 Lentisphaerota bacterium | reverse complement strand
GGCCGTGCGCGCGGCCTGCTCGGTGATCTGGGAGGCGGTCTTTTCCGCCTTCTCGATGATGGCGGCCTGCATGGCTTCGCCCTGGGCGCGGTATTCGGCGAGAATGGACTGCCGCTCCTGCTCAAGGTTGGCGATGCGGCGCTCGACATCGGCCCGTGGGAGTACGACTGGCGCGGCGAGTTTGCGTCCGCCCTCGGCTACGGGGGCGTGGAGGTTGCGGCGGCCTCGCCGGGCGTGACGACGAATGCGCTCGGAAAAGTGCGCCTGACGGACGGCGCCACCGTCACGCTTACGATCACGGACGCGCAGGCGCGCACGCTCGCGTTCTCGGTCGAGAACGGCACGCTTTCGGCAAGGGGCGGCAAAGCCGACATCTCTTATGACGCCGATGGGGTCTATCCGCTCAAGGGCATTTCGACGCTTGTCTTCAGCTTCCTCGGCGAGGGACATGCCGTCTTGGATCGGATCACCAACGCGCGGAGGCTGCTGCTGTTGGTGCGGTAAGGGTTTCGGAAGATACCCGCGTCTCAACGATGCCGTCGGCGATGACATCACGTTCGACGGATCGCAGACGGAACTCTACAAGGATTCCGGCGCGTACGGGATGTATCCGCTGCGCCTATCGCTGGGCAAGGGGGGGGCGATGAAGACGAAACTGGTATCCGGATTTCTGGTGCTTGTCGGTGTGCTTCACTGGGCAGAGGAAGCATTTCCCTCAGATCCTGCGGAAATCCCGGCGCGTGATGCCGGGAGAACTGTCGAACAAAAGGCTCGGGCCGGTTGGGCGCTGGATGATTGTATCGACGGCCGATGTGACCGCGAGTGTCCGGTCTATGGGATCGGTGAGACGATGACGTTCACCTTCCGGCTGCGCGGCTTCGAGGGTATGGACAAGACAACGTTCTTCTTCGACTGGACGCGCACCGCGGACGACGGCAAGAAAGAGAGCGGCAGGGCGACCGCGGCGGAGCCGCTCGTCCTCACGACCTCGCTCGACCGTCCCGGCTTCGTGCGCTACTACATTGAGCTGAAGGACGCGGCCGGCGAGGTTGTCCTGCGGAAGATTCCGAGCGGCGAGAAAAACGTGTTCTTCGACGGCGGCGCGGGCGTCGACATCCTCAACATCCGGCAGGGCGTGCCCGAACCGGCCGACTTCGACGCGTTTTGGGCGAAGCACAAGGCGAACCTCGCCAAGGTCGCGT
The DNA here is from genome assembly GCA_022839525.1 of Lentisphaerota bacterium. The sequence goes on along the minus strand of JALHET010000144.1, from coordinate 4,534 downwards.
GGCGCGGGTTGGAGAAGATCGTGAAGATCGACTCGTCGAATCCGGCGGTCGACGTCTACACGGTCTCGGTCCCCTGCGCCGGCGGAATGCCGGCGACGGGTTTCCTCTACGTGCCGACTGCGGCGAAGGACGGCAGGAAGTTTCCCGCGCAGATCCGCTTCCACGGCTATGGCGCAAGCTGGAACGCCACGCATCCGCGGGCCGACCGCATGAAGGGCGACATGCTCGTCCTCGACTGCACGGCGCACGGGTTCGAGCTGATGCGCGAATCCGACTATTACCGCGCGCTGCGCAAGAAGGTGTCTGTCAACGGCTTCGGCTACGCCTTCGACCCGAAGACGAACGCCGATCCCGAGACGGCCTATTTCTGCGGCATGGCCTACCGGCTGATGCGGGCGCTCGAGTTCCTGAAGTCGCGTCCCGAATGGGACGGAAAAAACCTGATGGCGGCCGGCGCCTCGATGGGCGGAATGCAGACGGTTTGGGCGGCGGCGCTCGACCCTGACGTGACGGAGGCTCTGGCGGACATCCCCTGGTGCTGCGACATCGGTGGCGAGGTGGTCGGCCGCAACCGCGGCACATGGTACGTGAAGTGGTCTGCGCCGGGGCTCGGCTACTACGATCCCGTCAACCTGGCCAAGCGCATTCCCGTCCGGACGCGCTTCGGCATCCCTCGCTTCGGCCTCGGCGACTACACCTGCCCGCCGACGGGCGTGATGGCGATGTACAACAACGTGCCCTGCCCGGACAAGCGGGCGACGGGCTTCCAGAACTCGACGCACGGCTACGTCGTGCCGCGTCCGAGGCAGATGATCGAAATCCGCGGCAACGCGATCGTCCCGTTCACGCGCTGAGACGCTGAAACCAGAAACTAGGAGCCGGAATATGAAAAAAATGCTGACGCCGGTGCTGTGCGCCGCGACGCTGGCGGCGACGGCCGGTTCGGCCCGCCTCGGGGACAACCTCTGGATGTGGGGCCATGACACGGGCCATTACGATGGGCCGGTCAACTACGCCCGCCACGACTACAAGATCCCGTGGTCCGCGCCGATCACCATGCCCGACGCCTGCCTCGACATGGGCATCCCGAACTGCTGCGTGATCCGGCCGGGCATGCCGCCGCCTCCGGACGACTATCTCGTCCCCTACGCGAAGCTCGACAAGATCAGCTGGCTCCTGTGGAACAGCACGCGCAAGTACTGCCTCGAGAAGGCGGTCACGATCAAGAACATCGCGGCGTTCGACCTCGACGACTTCTTCCAGAACGAGACGGTCACGGACGAGCGTCCGGACGGGACGAAGGTCACGGTGCGCAAGGGCGTGATGACGCTCAAGGAGATCGCCGCGACGCGGCAGGAGCTTTCTGAGAGGGCGGGGCATCCCGTTCAGCTGCGCATGGTTCTCTACGTCCACCAGCTCTGTCCGGAGATCCTGCCGGCCGTCGAGATGATGGACAAGGTGCTCCTCTGGACGTCGGACGGCATGGACATCACGATCATGCGCGATAACGTGTTCCGTTTCCGCTCGATCGCGCCCGACACCCCGATTCTCCTCGGCCTCTACATGTGGGACTTCAGCGGCCACTGCCCGATCACCCGCGCGTTCATGCAGAGCCAGCTTGACCTTGCAGAGGACCTCTACAAGCGCGGCGTCGTCGAGGGGCTCATCTTCCACTGCACGCCGCTTGTGAACAAGAACCTCGAGGCCGTCAACCTCTCGCGGGAGTGGATCGCCGCGCACCGCAACGACACGTTCGGCTGCCTGCCGCGCGAGGAGGCCATCCTTTTCCGCAACGGTGAGGCGAAGTGCCGCATCGAAGTAGGGACGAATGCGTCCAAGCCCGAGAAGTTCGGCGCCGCCGAACTGAAGAAGTACTTCGGCAGGGTGTACGGAACGGAAGAGCTGGACGGCGCCTATCCGATCCGCGTCACCGTCGACGAGAGCCTCGTCAAGAAGGGCGAGCTCAGGGAGGACGGCTTTGTCCTCGACGTGCGGGCGGACGGGATGTCCGTCATCGGCGCGAACCCGCGCGGCGCGCTCTACGGCTGCTATGACGTCCTCAAGCGTTATGCGGACGTCCGGTGGCTCGTGCCGGGCGAGGACGGCGAATACATACCGAGCTACCGCAACCTCATCCTGCCGCTCGGCCGGAAGGTGTTCAACCCGTACCTCAAGATCCGCAAGAACCGCGCGGCCGAGCCGGAGGCCTGGCTCTGGAACGCCCGCAACGGCCTACAGAGCGAGGCGCATCCGCAGTCGTTCGCCGGCAAGGACAGGGAGCTTCTCGAGAACATCGGTGCTCTCGGTACGGGTCCGGGCGGCCACGTCATGAGCGTCCTTCTGCTCGGCGGCGGCGACCCGAAGATGAAGCGCGACGCGCGCGCCGACCAGCTCTTTGCGGAGCATCCCGAGTGGTTCCCCCTGATCGGCGGCAAGCGCGTGAAGATCTACGATGCGGGCGATCCGAACCCGTGCTTCTCGAACGAGGCTCTCATCCGCCACATGGCCGACAACCTCGTCGCCGCCCTGTCTGAGCCGCATGCGGCCGAGGCGCACGTCACGATCGGCAACAACGACACGACGGCATGGTGCGAGTGCGAGAAGTGCCGCGCGCTCGACGTGCCGGGCGTCCGCGCGAAGGGGGCGCGCGCCGACCGCTACTGGTACGCCGTGGGCGAGATCGCCCGGCGCGTGTGGGAGAAGCTGCCGGACGCGAAGCTCGGCGGCTGGGCCTACCAGGACTTCTGGTATCCGCCGGCGAAGGTGAAGATCGATCCCCGCCTGCGGGTTCTCGTCAGCTACAACAACCAGTGCTGGAGGCATCCGGTCGACGACCCGGACTGCCCGATCAACGCCGAATGGCGCGCGATCTTCGCCGCATGGCGCGCGACGGGCCTGCCGCTCATCGTCAACCGCGATGAGATCAGCGCGGACGGTTCGCCCGGCTCGACGCTCGCGCCGTCTGAGAAGACCGTCTGGGAAGACATCCTCGCCTACCCGAAGCACGGCTGCAGCGGCTTCAACTTCTGCGTCGGCTCGCCGTTCCCGGCGTTTCAGAAGTGGCACGAGAAGCGCGGCCCGTGGTACGGCAAGAACTACCGCTGGTACGCCATGTGGCGTTCCTGCTATCTGGCGGCGTTCGCGGGCTATTACGGCGCGGGCAACTTCCGCCGGCTGCGCCAGGAGGCATGCCGGCTCTACTACGGCGCGGGCTGGGCGGGCAAAGATTCGATCGCGTCTTATCTCTGGTATCTCGAGGATGCGTTCATGAAGACGCCCGACTGTCTGGGCTGGGGTATCGGTTCGCAGATCGGCAAGTGTCTGGCGAATTTCCCGGAGTACAGGGAAAAGCTGACGAACGGCCTGGCGAACGCGGAGGCTGCCGCCGCGGCCGCCGGCGACGCGCGGGGGCTCGCGCATATCCGCCGCGAACGCGAGATGTTCGAAGTGACGTGGCTGGACGGGTACCGTTCCTACGTCGAGAACTACCGCGAGCACGATGTCTTCGCGAAGAAGGGCGAGATCACGGTCGACGGCGTCCTCGATGAGCGGGACTGGGCCGACGCGAAGCCGCTCGACGGATTCAAGCGTCCGCCGTGGAAGGGCCGCGTGCCGGCCGAAGTGCAGACGGTCGCGAAAATCGTTCGCTCGAAAGAGACGCTCTACTTCGCGGTCGAGTGCTTCGAGCCGACGATGGACAAGCGCGTCGCGAAGGCGAAGATCGACCCGGCGAACCCGTGGAAGGACTTCGGCGACCATATCGAGCTCTTCTACCAGTATCCCGACATGGCCGAGAAGTGTTATCACCTGATGATCAACTCTGAGGGACAGTCGTTCTGCGGCATTCAGGTGACACCGGCGAACTTCGACGGTACCTTCACGACGCGAGCGCAGATCGCGGTCCGGCGTCTCGCCGACCGCTGGATTGCCGAAGTGGCGATTCCAACGAGCGAAATCGGCATGCAGTGCTTCGACGGCGCGACATGGCGCGCCAACGTCGCGCGCCAGCGCGTGACAACGGACGCCCGTGAGGGCTCCAGCGCCGCGAACGGCGTCTTCTGCGGCACGAGCAATCACATCATCCTGAAGTTCAGGTAATCCTGATAGCATCAGACTTTTCTGGACGATCTGATCTTAGAAGGTAAACGACAAAGGAGAATATGAACATGCAAAGACAAGTCATTGGGGCACTGGCGTTGGCCGGTCTGGTGTTCGGCGGGTGCTGTCTCTCGTTCAAGAAGGGATCGGGACGGGTTGCGTTAGTCGACAACGGCGTGGCGAAGTGCCGCGTTGTCGTGGCCAAGAACGCATCCAACCCCGAGAAGTTCGGCGCGAGGGAGCTGGCGAAGTACCTCGCGAAGGCGACGGGTTGCGGCGAGCTGGACGGTGCGTATCCGATCGTGCTCGATTGCCGGCACAGAAAGGATGGACTTGATCCGTGGAAAGAGGACGAGTTCGAGATTGAGGTTTCCGAGACGGGCATGACGATCACGGGCTACGGTCCGCGAGGGACGCTTTACGGCGTCTATGAGAT
>JALHET010000143.1 GCA_022839525.1 Lentisphaerota bacterium | reverse complement strand
CGCGCTCAAGAACACCCATCCTTACGAGATCATCTGCTCGTTCGGCAACCGCGTCGAGCGGCGATACGTGTGACGGGAAAGCTCCCGGGCCCCTTAGGGACGCGCGGCGTTCCGGATAGTGACAACCCTCGCATGTTCACCCTCACCCAGCTATGGACTTTGCCGCCCGGCACTGGTATCCTTTCCCACCATTCAACAAAGGGGCTGCTTGCCGCAAGCCAGCCCTAAACGCCTTTAGTCTAAACCACTCAGCACCTCTCAAAATTATGGCCGGCGAATACGCATTCAACCTTATCGGCGTCACCAAGCAGCACGAGAAAAAGACCATCCTTGAGGACGTGAACCTCGCTTTCTTCCACGGCGCGCACATCGGCGTGATCGGCGCCAATGGCTCCGGAAAATCTTCGCTGCTCAAAATCCTCGCCGGACTGGACAAGGAGTTCATGGGCGAGTGCCAGATCGCCAAGAACACGCGGATCGGCTATCTCCCGCAGGAACCCACGCTGGACAGCACCAAAACCGTCATGCAGTGCGTGGAGGAAGGCGTCGCCGGCTCAAAGGCCATTCTCGCCCGCTATGACGAGATCTGCGGACAACTGGGCGAGGAACTCAGCGACGAAGAGTCGGAAAAGCTGAACGACGAGCTCGGACGCCTTCAAGACACCATCGACCGCAACGACCTCTGGAACCTCGACCACCACATTGAAATGGCCATGGAAGCCCTGCGCCTGCCGCCCTCCGATGCTCCAGTCGCACCGCTCTCCGGCGGCGAGTGCCGCCGCGTGGCCATGTGCAGTATCCTCATCTCCAACCCCGATGTGCTGCTGCTCGATGAGCCTACGAACCACCTCGACGCCGAGTCAGTCGCCTGGCTCGAGACCTATCTCAAAGGCTTCAAGGGCACGCTCATCGTCGTCACCCACGACCGCTACTTCCTCAGCAACGTCACCGAATGGATCCTCGAACTCGATAACGGCCGCACGTATCCCTACAAAGGGAACTACGAGGCGTGGCTCCAGCAGAAGCAGGACGCCATGATGCGCGAAGCCAAACAGGCCGACTCGCGCCGCAAGCTAATCGAGAACGAACTCGCCTGGGTGCGCACCAACCCCTCGGGGCGCCGCGCCAAAAACCAGGCCCGCGTGCGCCGCTACGAGGAACTTGCCGCGCAGCAGATCGACACGCGCGAAGATGAGCTGCGCATCCAAATCCCCGCCGGGCCGCGCCTCGGTGACCTCGTGGTCAAGGCCGACAACGTCTCCATGGGCTTCGGCGACCGCCTCCTTTTCGAGGGCATGAACTTCGACCTGCCGCGCGGCGGCATCGTCGGCGTCATCGGCGGCAACGGTGCGGGCAAGACCACCCTGTTCAAGCTCATCACCGGCCAGCTTCAGCCGCTCTCGGGAACCCTCACAGTCGGCTCTACGGTTGTGCTCTCCTACGTGGACCAGTTCCGTTCGGAACTCAATCCGGACCACACGATCTACGAGGAAATCACCGGCGGCTCGGAGTACGTGAATCTCGCGGGCACCACGATGATGAACGGCCGCGCCTATTGCAGCCGGTTTAACTTCAAGGGCGCGGACCAGCAGAAGCGCGTTGGCGTGCTCTCCGGCGGCGAGCGTAACCGCGTCCACCTCGCCAAACTCCTGCGCACCGGCGGCAACCTGCTGCTGCTCGACGAGCCCTCCAACGACCTCGACGTCGCCACCCTGCGCTCGCTCGAAGAGGGCCTCTGCGAGTTCGGCGGCTGCGTGATGGTGATCAGCCACGACCGCTGGTTCCTCGACCGCATCGCGACGCACATCCTCGCCTTCGAGGGCGACAGCACCGTCACCTGGTTCGAGGGCAACTACGCCGATTACCACGAACAGCGCCGCAAACTTCTGGGCGATGCCGCCGACCGGCCCACCCGCGTCCGTTTCCGTCCGCTGAAGCACGGGTAACGGTGGTGTGTAACTAGAATCCCCCTTAGATAAAATTGAAACCTCCCCGCCGGATGTGTTACTGTACCCCTGCCATGAAAAAAGCGAATGCGTTACGCCCTGTCCGGATCGAACGGCATTTCACCAAACACGCCGAGGGGTCTGTGCTCATCAGGCAAGGCGACACGTGGGTGCTCTGCACCGCCAGCGTCGAAGAGAAAGTGCCTCCTTTTCTCAAAGGCAGCGGTAAAGGTTGGATCACCGCCGAGTACAGCATGCTGCCGCGCAGCACAGTGGACCGGAAAGAGCGTGAGATCAAGCGCGGCAAACCCGATGCGCGCAGCACAGAAATCAGCCGGCTGATTGGCCGCGCGCTGCGTGCCGCCGTGGATCTTGAGAAGCTCGGCGAACGCTCAATCACCATCGACTGCGACGTGCTGCAGGCGGATGGCGGCACGCGCTGCGCCTCGATCACTGGCGGAATGGTTGCGCTGGCAGACGCGCTGGCGTGGCTGAAAGCGCAGGGCAGACTGAAAAGTTGCCCGGTCAAACACTACATCGCGGCCGTCAGCGTCGGCGTCTGCGACGGCCAACCCACACTTGACCTCGATTACGCGCACGACTCCTCAGCTGAAGTGGATTTGAATGTGGTCATGACCGATGGCGGACACTACGTGGAGCTTCAGGGCACCGCCGAACACAGGCCCTTCTCCGAAGCTTCGCTCGACGCGCTCAAACTTCTCGCCCGCAAAGGCATCAAAAAATTGATCCGGCACCAGAAAGCCGCGCTGAAAGAGTCTTTTTAAGGGCGCGGCAAGCCGCGCCCAACCGGAGAAAAACCTTATGACCAAAAAATCGCTCATCACCGGCGGAGCCGGTTTCATCGGTTCCCATCTCGCACGGCGGCTGTTGAAGGCGGGCCACGAGGTGACCGTTATGGACAATCTCTTTACGGGAACCAAGGTCAACATTTATGACCTCTTGGAGAACCCCCGCTTCACCTTCATCCTGCGCGACGTGACACAACCGTTCTGGGGTCAGTTCGACGAAATCTACAACCTCGCCTGCCCGGCATCGCCGATCCATTACCAGCGCAATCCGGTCGAAACCATTAAAACCTCATTCCTTGGAATAATGAACGTGCTGGAACTGGCGCTCAAAACGAAAGCACGCGTCTTCCACACGTCCACATCGGAAATCTACGGCGACCCCGACGTGCACCCGCAACCGGAGAGCTACTGGGGTAACGTCAACACCATCGGCTTGCGTAGCTGTTACGACGAGGGGAAGCGCGCGGCTGAAACGCTGTGCTTCGACTATGCCCGTGAACACAATGTCGACGTGCGCATGATCCGCATCTTCAACACCTACGGACCCAACATGCACCCGCAGGACGGGCGCGTGATCAGCAACTTCATCATGCAGGCGCTGAAGAACAAGGACATCACCCTTTACGGCGACGGTTCCCAGACGCGCAGTTTCCAGTATGTGGACGATCTGCTCGACGCGATCCTGCTCTTCATGGCCATGGATCAAAAGAAAGTCAAAGCCTTTTTCTCCAAAAAGGACATGGACATGCCGGTAGTCAATGTGGGCAACCCGTGCGAGTACACGATCAAGCAGCTTGCCCAGGAGACGTTGCGGCTGCTACCCGAAAGCAAGAGCCAACTCGTTTTCAAGCCCCTCCCAAAGGACGACCCCAAGCGCCGCAAGCCCGACATCGCGCTGGCACAGGAGTTGCTCGGCTGGGCGCCCAAAGTTCCGCTGCGCGAAGGCCTCAGCCGCACGATCACCTATTTCCGGGCTCTGGCGTGAACGCTTTTGCCAGTATCGCGCCGAAAAGCCCATGTTGGATCACCTGTCCTAATCAGGACACCACCCGGTATTGAAGAACTGGAGCCGGCGCACTCCGATGAGGAAAAGCTTTTTTCGCTTTGAGTCAAACGGATACGGGCCGCGAGTTGCTTGTCGCGTTCACCATGGGGGGCGGGCTCTGTTCTATGTCAAGCGCGACTGGAGAGTGGATTACGCTTCTTCCTGTTCCCCGTAGAGCTGATCCAGCGCGTCGCTGATCATCTCCAGCGCCTCTTCCAAGTCGCCGTCCTTCACGTTCAGCGGCGGGAGAAAACGCACCACATGCTCGCCGGCCACGCAGCAGAGCAGCCCCATGTCGCGGCAGGTGTCCACAACCTCTTTGGCCGACCCCTCAACCACCATGCCCACCATGAGGCCCTTGCCGCGCACCTCCAAAACCTGCGCGTACTTCTCGACAAAAACGTTGAGCCCTTCGGCGAAGAGGTTCCCAGCCTCCTCCGCACGCTTGATCAGCGCCTCTTCCTCGATCACATCCATCACCGCCAGAGCGGCCGCGCTCGACACGGGATTACCGCCGAAGGTCGACGCATGCATACCCGGCTGGAACAGGCCGGACAAAGCCGGCGAAGCCACGAGGGCACCCATCGGAATGCCGTCAGCCAAAGCCTTGGCCAGCGAAAACGCATCCGGCTTGACAGGATAGTTTTGCCACGCGAACCACTTGCCCGTCCGACCCATGCCGCACTGCACCTCGTCGCAGAGCATCAGCAGGCCTTTATCGTCACACAGCTTTCGCACGCCGACCATGAACTCCTCGGTCGCCGGAATCACGCCGCCCTCGCCCTGCACCGCCTCGACCATCACCGCGACGGTCCGCTCACTCACTGCGGCCTTCACCGACTCGATGTTGTTGAATTCGGCATACGCGAAACCGATCGGCAGGGGGTCAAACCCTTTCTGCACTTTCGTCTGGCCGGTCGCCGCAATCGTCGCCAGCGTCCGTCCGTGAAAAGAGTTCTGCATCGTGATGATCTCGTACTTGCCCTTTTCGTGCCCCCACAGGCGCGCGAGCTTGATCATCGCCTCGTTGGCCTCCGCCCCCGAATTGCAGAAGAAGCACTTGCCGTTGAGCGAAAGTTTCGAGAGCCGCTGCGCCAACAGCGCCTGGCTCGCGTTGTAAAACAGGTTGGAGCAATGCCCCAAGGTGGCGACCTGATCCTGAACCGCCTTCACCACCTTCTGATGGCAGTGACCCACATTGTGAACCGCAATCCCAGCCGTGAAATCAAGATAGGTCATACCGTCCGGGTCGCGGACTTTGCACCCGCTGCCACTGGTCAACGTCGCCACCGGCGCGTACGTGTGCATCACATATTGGTCGAACAATGCGGCAATATCCGTACTCTTACTCATCTGCAATAATCTCCGTTCCTACACCTTTTTTCGTGAAAACCTCTAACAGCAGCGAATGGGGCATGCGTCCGTCGACGAGGTGAACCTTGCCCACCCCAGCCTTGATCGCTTCCACGCAACTGTCCAACTTCGGCAGCATCCCGCCACCCACAATGCCGGCCTCCTTCAGTTTTTCCACACTGCCGACCCGCAGCGTCGCCAGCAACGACGCGGGATTATTCACGTCCATCAGCAGCCCCGGAACATCCGAAATGAACGCCAGCTTGCGGACTTTCATGGCTTTGGCGAGAGCCGCCGCCGCTGTGTCCGCGTTGACGTTGTACACGTTGCCGTCCGGGCCGGTCCCGAGCGGCGTCACCACCGGCACGATCCCGGCGTCGAGCATCTCGGCCACCGGCCGCACGTCGACCGCCACAGGCTCGCCGACATATCCCCAGTCCAGCGCCGCGCCAGTCTCCGTATCCTTGCCGGTCTTCTTCTCGACCGTGAAAATCCAGTCGCCGTGCAACGGACGCGCGTTGGCCAAGTGCTTCTGCAGCAACCGCACCACGTTGGCGTTGACCTCGCCCTTGATCACGCGCTCC
>JALHET010000142.1:5810-8975 GCA_022839525.1 Lentisphaerota bacterium | reverse complement strand
CCTGCCTTGACACATGCCTCCAGATGCAGCGGGCGGAAAATCGGCGGCGCCGCCAGCAGCACGATCTCGGCGTCCGTCTCCATGACTTTCCTGTACCCGCCAGCGCCGCTGAATGCGAATTTCTCATCGCACCCATGGGTCTTGCACACGGCCGCAGCTTTCTCCGGGAAGAAGTCGGCCGCCGCCACCAGAACCGCCTTGTGCCCAAGGCGCTCGGCCGCCGCCATAATGTCCCTCACCGCACCGGCACCGCGCCCGCCACACCCCACGACCGCGACCTTAAACACGCGTTGGGCCTGTCCAAGACCGATTGACGGCGCTGCCGCCAAAGCCCCTGCCCCAACCAGAAACGCACGCCGTGAAACCGTCACTGAATCCTTCATCCTTGTTCCTCCCTGTTGATTGACGTCCTGAACACCGGTTGTTGAAACCACTGTAAGACTTCGTTCAAACGACAATACGCTTTTGTGAAAAAAAGGGCAAGCCCAACTCCCGATACCTGTCGTTTCGGGGCGCATCCCCCGAGTCACCCGTTTGCCATGCCCCCGGGCATCCGGGATGTCCGCCCGTACTTTGGCGTTGCCCTTCCGGTCCGCCGTTCACGCCCACGGGGATGCGAGATGCGCCTGTCTTTTCGCACGCCCACAGGAAAAAGGTTCGGGTTGTGTGTGTCCCCCTGAAATCCGTATACTGTCCACATGAAGAGTTTTTCTGTCCTCGTGCTGATGGAACTCTACGACCACCGTATCCGCCAGGGGATCGGACGCTACGCCGCCGAACACCGCTGGCGCCTGACGGTCAGCGACGGGTGCACGCTCCCGCAAGGCTGGACGGGAGACGGCATGCTGGTGCAAATCAACAAACGCGCGGACTTCATCCGCTACGTCCGCCGCCAAAAAGTGCCGTGCGTGGACATGTGGATCTTCCGGCCCGACATTCCCCTGCCGCGGATTTCCGGCGACCAGTGCCAGATCGGGCGGGTGGCGGCGGAGCATCTGCTCGAGCGCGGATTCCGGCAAGCCGCCTTTTTCTCCTCCGAATATGGGAACCTGCATAAACTGCGCTGCGCGGGCTTTTCCGACCGCTTCTCCGAAGGGGGCGGAAATCGCCCGAAGAACCTGATCTGGGCGCTCCATTCAAAAAGCGGAATCGACAACTGGCGTGCGCAGCACGCCTGGCTGAAACGCATGTTGACGGCGCTGCCCAAACCCCTAGGCGTCTTCTGCTACAGCGATTACGATGCCGCCAAAATCGAGGACATCTGTCTGGAGGCCGGCCACGCCATCCCGGACGAAGTCGCCATCCTGGGGGTGGATAACGATCCGCTGGTCTGCGAAAACACACCCGTGCCGCTTTCCAGCGTCCGGCACGACCTGTTCAGGATCGGCTACGACGGCGCCGCGCTGCTGGACCGGCTGATGCGCGGCGGAAAAGCGCCGTCCGAGCCGATCCTGATCCCCCCGCGCGGCGTCGAGACCCGCGCCAGCACCGACGGGTTTGTGACCGCCGACCCGGTAATCCGCTCCGTCATCAAATTCTTCCGGGAAAACCTCGACAAAAACATCGGGTTCGAGGAAGCCGTGAAAACCGCGGGCCTGCCGCGCCACAAGCTGAAAGAACACTTCAGCCGTGTGCTCGGCGAACCGGTCTACGCCACCCTGATCCGCCTACGCCTCTTCGAGGCCAAGCGCCTGCTCCTCCAGACCGAACTGTCGGTCAAAGAGATCGCGTCCCGAACCGGCTTCTGCCACGCCCAGCACCTGAGCAACGCCTTCATGCGGCTCGAACGCTGCACGCCGGTCGCCTACAGGAAACGCGAGCGAAGCCACAAGTAAGTGCCGTTGTCGGTTCATAAAGCACGAACAGGGCTCATGCTGATTGCGCGGCTTACCCCTTCGCGACGCCTTCCGGGAAATTGAACGTCGACATGTCGATTTCATCCACGGTGAACGGGTGCGCCGTCTTCCAGCCTCCGCGCGTGTAGTCCGGGAAGTCCATCACCTTAGACCGGGCGTTCACGCTGCGTTCGGAAAGCTCCACGATCGAGCTGTACGTCGCGAGATCGTACACGTCCGTGTCGAGCGGGAGCCCGTTCTGCAGGCAGTACGCCCAGCGGAGATCCATGATGAAATCCATGCCGCCGTGCCCGCCCACCTTCTTCGAGATTTCGCCCGCCACCTTCCAGAACGGATGCTTATATTCCTCCTTGATCTTGAGCGCTTTATCAGCGGGGAAATACGCGTGTGCGCCATTGTCGCCGGTTTTCTCCTCCCATGCCATGAGCAGCGACGGGTAACTGCGGAAAATGCCGTTCGTGCCCATGTAGAGGTTGCCGCGGTCGTACGGACGCGGCGTGCAGACGTTGTGGATGAGCGTAACAGTCCGGCCCACCGCAGTGCGGATCATCGACATGTTGATGTCACCCCTGACCATCTTCGCGCTGTGCCGCCAGTCGGAGGCCGGGAAATTGTCGCGCCCGAACTGTTCGAAGGACGCCGATTTCGTCTCCATCGAGACGAGGTATTCAAAACGGTCGCCGCGATTGATGTCCAGACAGCGTCCGGCCGGAACCAGCCCGTGCGTCGGGTAGTAGTTGCCGTGCTGATTCAGGTGGCGTTTGATGCGCCAGAAGCGACCGTCGCGCGGGTTGTACTGCAACGAGCGCTGGTCATGCTGATATCCGACCTCCGCCTGAACGATTTCACCGAGCTTGCCCTTGTGGATCAGGTTGAACGCCAGCATCTCCTCTTCGCCGTAGGTGCAATTCTCCAGCATCATGCAGTGACGGCGGTTGCGTTCCGCGGCCTCGACCGTCGCCCAGCACTCTTCGAGGTTGAACGCGCCGGGCACCTCCTGAAGGACGTGTTTGCCGTGATCCAACGCATAAACGTTGATCGGAGCGTGCAACTCCCGTGGCGTCACGGAGTAGACGACATCGCAGATATCCGAATCGCAAAGGCCTTTCCACGCCTCCTCGTCCCCGTTGCGGCTCCACTCCTTCGGCGCCCTGTATCCGCGCTCCTTCAGCCACGCCTGGTTTTCGTCGAGACGCTTCGGGTTGATGTCGCTCATAGCCGTCACTTCGCAGCCGGGTATCTGCGCGATGCGGCGGACGGCTCCTGTGCCGCGCGAGCCCACACCGATCAACCCCACGCGTATCTTTTT
>JALHET010000142.1:0-5741 GCA_022839525.1 Lentisphaerota bacterium | reverse complement strand
CCCGTGCATCGTCCCGCCCTTCCCGAATCCGAGCGTGCTCTTTTCGCTGACGCACCCCGCCGCCACCGCCACCGCACCCATCCAGGCGGCTCCCTTTAAAAACCCGCGTCTGTCCGTGTCCATGTTGTTATCCTCCTTGATCTCTTTATAATAATAGTAGCACCCCAACGGCGTTTCGGGCAACAGGCCAATTCACCTTCAGCGCAGGGCGCTGTGCCGCGCGGCGGGGTCGGACGCGGGCCTGTCGATATGGCCGATGCCGATGACACCCAACTCCTAAGGAATGTCCCGACCTGTCGCCAAGAAAGGCAGGAGACATCGGCGGCACCCGCCGTCTCGTTATCTTTCGCGTTCAGAGCGACAAGTGTGACACTCGCAGCACCAAGAGCCTTTGCGGCAGCTTCGCGCATGCCAATGTCATCTTCTGTGTCACCGATCACCACGGCCCGGCCATACGCTCCGCCTATCAACAATTCGCGTACCTGCAACGCCTTCTCCTCTCGGGTCATGGGCACTTCAATGCGCCAGCCTGCACCGCCGCATCGTACACGCGTGCCGACAACTTGCAGATGCACGCCGCGTGCCGCCGCACGCTGCCGGACTTTCTCCAGAAGAAAACCGAAGGACTTGCTGACCACCGCGAAATCACAGTCGCCGCGAACACCCCCCAACGCGGGCCAAGCCGACGGGTAGCACAACCTCGACACCAGCGTAGCGGCCCGATCCAGTGCGGCAGGCGTGCAACACGGCAATATCCGGTGCGCAAAAAAGCGTATCAGTCGTCCGTCTGCGCGGGAAAGGCTGAGTCGCTTTTCCTTGTAGGCACGGGTCAGCCGCCGCTGCAGTTTCTGGAGCCGCGCGGCTTCGCGCAAGAGCCGGAAGAAGCGGCGAGGTCGCGGCAGATTGATCAGGCAGAGCGCGATCAGCAAGTCGGCATTCGCGATGCCGCGACACAACGCAGGACACAACCCGCGGTAGAGTGTGCCGTCAAAATCCAGAATGACGATGGCTGTATGCGCTGTAGGTTTTGTCACTTGGCCTTCCCCTTGTCCAATCGCACAAGCTTGTAAAAGACCTGTCCGTCTTTGATCTTTATGACGCGGAAAGTATGCGGATGTTCAGCCAAGCTGGGCGCGCACAGGTGCATCATGTTCCCTCGCGTCCGGCAGTGATCCGTGTGGGAGTGTCCGCAGAGCACCACCCACCGCACGCCGGAGGCATCCATCGCCTCAACGATCTTTTTCTGATCCGGATCAAGAACGGAGCAGCCGTGAAGCCGTTTGGCCAAAACGTCCATCAGGCGCGGTGCCCACAGCATTCTGTGCAGACAGAGAAAATGTATCTTGTCCCGACCGGAAACGGTACGCATGGCTTGCAGAATATCGGCGAAGGCCGCCTCATCTTTCGCGAACGGCAGAAAGAAAAAGCGCGTGTTGCCGACAAGCGTGCAACCATGCGCCGCACCGAATAAATCATTCCAAGCCGTGCTGTTCTCCCCCCGTCCCAGAATGTCGTGGTCGCCCTGAACAACGACAACCGGACACTGAAGACGGCTCAAAATCGAAGCGCCACGTTTCAGCGCCTCGATGTCGTCTCTGCGGTTCACGACATCGCCGGTGACCACGACAACATCCGGGTTGACCGTGCCCCGAATTTGCAAGACCGCTTGCTCCAGATACCCGAAGGCTTTTGCGGTGCAAGGCCGATGCAACCGGTAACCGCCCACCGCGATCTTGTGTGTCCACGGTGTATGCGCGACTGTGCCCCGTGTATCCAGATGCAGATCGGTCAAATGGACGATTGTCAGCCCGGCTTTTTCAGGCAGATATCCGTCACTCACGCTTGACCGCCAAAACCATACCCCCAGAAAAAGGATGACAACTCCCCCAAAAAACCACTGTTTTTTTTTGTCACTTCGTGTTGACATTTTCAGGGTACAGCACTCCGCAATGCCGGAACATACACCTCGGCGCTTACGCTTAACCCAGATATTCATTCCAGCCGCCTCGTCGCTGTTACTTTACCGGAAGTAGCCGCCTAAATGCAATCGGCCAACCCGGCGGCTACGAAAATGCCACCAGCCGCTTCAAGGCGGGCACAGCCGAACGTCTCGTGGACGGCGCCCTGCTCAAGTTGGCCGAATTCCACAAGGCCGCCGACCAGAATGCGGCGAGGAGCGCGAAATGAAGATTAACCGGCGCTGATTTTCCAGGCTCATCACATGACGATGTCGCGCGGCAGGGTGGTCTGCCACGCTCCGCGGGTGAAGTCCGGAATATCGATGCCGCTGTTGCCCTGATCCAGCGACCGTTCGGCGAGGTCAACGATGCAGCTCCACGCGGCCGCGTCGTAGACGCTCATGTCCAGAGGCAATCCGTTCGTGAGGCAGTGCATCAGGCGGAAGTCCATCAGGTAGTCCATGCCGCCGTGCCCGCCGGCCGCCAGTGCGGCCTTGCCGCTCTTGGCCCACAGCGGGTGGGTGTATTTCTCGACGATTTTCGCCTGCTCCTCCGGCTTCAGCCAGTCGTGCGTGTTCGGCTCCAACGCGATGCGCAACGGGTAATCCGCCAGAATGCCCCGCGTGCCCGAGATGGTGTTGATCCGGCTGTAGGGACGGCGGCTGGTCGTGTCGTGCTGCATCATGATGGTGCGCCCAAGCTGCGTGCGGATGGAGGTGATGTTCATATCGCCCTTCCGGTACACCATCTTGGCTTCCTTGCTGTCCGGACCGAACTTCTCCCGGGCATACTCGGTCAGGCCGAACTGCGCGGAGCTCATGGAGGTCAGGCGAGCCAGGCGGTCGCCGCAGTGGACGTCCATGCACTTGCAGATCGGCCCCAGCCCGTGCGTCGGATAGGGTGTCCCGTTGTGCTGCAGCGTCCACTCACGGCGCCACGAATCGGATTCGTACTGCTTGGGGTCGATCAGGGCTTTCAGGCGCTCATGGATGTACGCGCCCTCGCCGTGCACCAGCGTGCCGAAGACCTTCTGGCGGCACATGTTGAGCGCCAGCATCTCGTTGAACCCGTAGCAGCAGTTCTCCAGCATCATGCAGTGGCGGCGCGTCCGCTCGCTGGTGGTGACCAGTTGCCAGCACTCGTCGACCGACAGCGCGGCCGGCACTTCGCAGACCGCGTGCTTGCCGCACTCCATGGCATAAACCGCCATGGGCGTATGCCACCGCCAGGGCGAGGTGATGTAGATCAAATCGATGTCGGGCGCCTCGCACAACCGCTTCCATGCGTCCTCCGAGCCGTGGCATAGGTGTTTCGGCTGCGTCTTCCCCTCGAACTTCGCGAGCTGTTTGGCGACCCGCTCTTCGTGGAGATCCGCAAGCCCCGCGATCTCCGCGCCCGGAATGCGCAGCAGGCGGCTCACCGCCCCGTTGCCGCGCGCGCCGATACCGATATTACCGATCCGCACTTTTTCCAGCGCCGGAGCTGCGAACCCCATCATCGGGGCACCCTTCGCTGTTTTTCCATTGCCGAGGCTTTGGCAGCCCGACGCGGCCAGGGAGGCGACAACGGCCCCCTTCAGAAAATGACGACGATTCAGTTGCATACGTTTTTCCTTTTTTTCCGTTTCTTCTCCTGCATGATCAAAAAACAACGTGCGGATTGACGGCGTTTTTCATTGCGTGCCGCCCTTGTCCTACACGGTGACAATACCGAGCGGGTCAGCGGTCTTCCAGCCTCCGCGCGTGAAGTCGGTCATCGCGACCGACGCGCCGTTGCGCAACACCGACCGCTCGCTGAGCTCGATCACCGAACACCAGAGCGCGGCGTCGTAGACGTCCATGTCGAGCGGCAGCCCGTTCTGCAGGCAGTGGCAAAGCCGGAGATCCATCAGGAAGTCCATGCCGCCATGCCCGCCGGCTTTTTTGGCGGCCTCTCCCTTCTTGTCCCAGAGCGGGTGGACGTATTTCGCCTTGAGCGCCTCCAGATCCTTCTCGTTCATCCACTCATGCGCATTGGGCTCCAGCGCCACGCGCAGCGGATAATCGGCCAGCACCCCTTTCGTCCCCGAGATCAGGTTGTGCCGGGTGTAGGGCCGCGGGCTGGTGGTGTCGTGCTGCACCATAATGGTTTTGCCGCGGAGGGTTTTGATCACTGTGGTATTCATGTCGCCCTGCTTATAGGCCGTCCTCGCCTGCGGGCTTTTCTCCCCGTATTTCTTGGCGGCGGCCAGCTTGAGGCCGAACGGCTCGCTGCTCACGGAACTCAAACAATCGAACCGGTCCCCGCGGTTGATGTCCATGTACTGGCAGATCGGGCCGAGGCCGTGCATGGGATACGGGTTACCCGTATGCTGCTTGGACCACTCCAGCCGCCACTGCCCCTGATAACCGTTCTCCTTGTCCTCCCTCAGCTTGCTGGCGCGGAGATCATGGATGTAGGCTCCCTCGCCGTGGACCAGTTCGCCCAGCACGCCTTTACGGCAGAGGTTGAGGGCGAACATCTCGTTGAAGCCGTAGCAACAGTTCTCCAGCATCATGAAATGGCGCTGGGTCTCTTCGGCCGTATCGACCAGTTGCCAGCACTGCTCGAGGGTCATCGCGGCGGGAACCTCCGTGACGGCGTGTTTGCCGCACCGCATCGCGTAAACCGCCATGGGCGTATGCCAGAGCCACGGCGTGCAGATGTAGACCAAGTCGATCTCCTTGGACTCGCAGATCTTGCGCCACTCGTCCGGAGAGCCGAAGTGGGCGGCGGGCGCGGGCTTGCCCGCGTCGGTCAGGCTCTTCACCTGTTTCGCCACCCGGTCTTCGTATAGGTCGCTGATCGCACGGATTTCAACCCCCGGGATAAGCGAGAGCCGCTTCACCGCGCCTGGCCCGCGGTGCCCGACGCCGATCACGCCCACGCGGATCTGCTTCAGCGGTTCACAGCGGAACCCGATCATCGATTTCCCCTTGCGCTCCGAAACACCCGAAAGCATCGCGCATCCCGGCCATGCGAGTGTGCCCAGCGCACCGCCCGCCCATGCCGCCTGATTCAGAAACCCTCTGCGGTTGACCTGCATATCTTTCCTTTTTGAGTTTATTTCACTTCCAGCTAACCCCGGCTCTTCGCGGCCCGGCTGTCCCAGACGGCACGCGCCACCCGGAGGATATTGCCGCCGATGATGTTCCGGATGGCGTCATCCGTATACCCGCGCTGAACCAAGCCGACCGTAAAGAGCGGCCAGTTGGTCCACGCAAGACTCGGATGGCTGCGGCCTGTCAGCGCGCCTTTGGGCCAAAGCTGTTCCCAGGCGGGGGGCGGCGTGCCGCCCGCGCGTTTCGGGACCTTGGCGTTCTCCTCAGCCGCGAAGCGCGATTGATAGCCCATGTCGCATCCGATGGCGACGTGTTCGGTACCGAATTTTTTGGCCACATAGTCGATGTGGTCGAGGAATGTGCCGATGTGGCCTTCACCGCCGAGGAAATCGGCAATGCAGCAGATACCCACCAGCCCACCGGTGTCGCAAATCGCCCGGATCACCTCGTCCGGCTTCCCCCGGACATGCCGGTGAAGGGCCGCCGCCGTCGTGTGGCTCGCGACCATCGGGCACTTGGAGGCCTTGGCGGCTTCGAGGCTCGTGCGCCATCCGGAATGCGCCACGTCCACAATGATCCCGCACCTGTTCAGCTCGGCGATGACCGTCTCCCCGAAATCGCTCAACCCGCCGTCGCTCTTCTCGCCCACGCCGTCGCCCATCATGTTCCGTCGGTTGTACGTCAGGTGCATCATCCGGACGCC
>JALHET010000141.1 GCA_022839525.1 Lentisphaerota bacterium | reverse complement strand
CCCTACATGGTGCACCGCGCGCTGCTGGGAAGCCTGGAGCGTTTCTTCGGCATCCTGATTGAGCACTACGCGGGCGCGTTCCCCGTATGGCTGGCGCCGGAACAGGTGCGCGTGCTGCCGATCACCGCCGGGCAGATTGACTACGCGAAGGGTATCGAGGCCAAGCTGCGTGCGGCAGACATCCGCGTGGAAGTCGACGCCGACAACGAGAAGCTCGGCGCGAAGATCCGCAAGGCGCAGCTCGAGAAAGTCCCCTACATGCTGGTGGTCGGCGGGCGCGATGCCGAGGCGGGCGTGGTTTCAGTGCGCAGCCGCGAGGCGGGCGACCAGGGGGCCATGACACTCGACGCATTTATGGATGTTTTAAACGCCGCGCTTAACGTATAATGAATAGGGAAAAGTGTTGGTGTCCGGTTCCGCCGGATGGAGTCAGAAACAGAAAACGAACCGTAACGACGGTTCAACAATGGAGGTGAGCTATCGCTTCGTTTACCCGAGTAAACTTCAAAATCCGTGTGCCGAATGTCCGCGTGATTGACGCCAATGGCGACATGCTAGGCGTCATGGCAACGCGTGACGCGCAACGCCTCGCGGATCAGCAGGGTTTAGACCTTGTGGAGGTTTCGCCCAACGCCGACCCGCCGGTCTGCAAAATCATGGACTACGGCAAATTCCGTTACGAGGAAAGCATCAAGCGCAAGCTGGCGAACAAAAACCAGAAGGCGACGCAGATCAAAGAGATTAAATTCCACGCCAGCGTGGACTCCAACGATCTCGCCCACAAGCTGCGCCAGATTAAAGATTTCCTCACTGTTGGACACAAGGTCAAAGTGACCCTCCAGTACCGCGGGCGCGAAAACGCGCACAAAGAGCTGGGGATGGAAGTTGTGCAAAAGGTGATTGAAGAGTGCTCCGCCCAATCGGTCATCGAACAGCCGCCGAGATTAATCGGACGCACGTTGAGCTGTATGCTGGCGGCAAAGCCGGTCAAATCGGGAGCGGGAGGACAATCGGCAGCGCCCAAGCCGCCCGCCCCGGCCCCACGCCCGGCGCCTGCCCACGAAGCGCCGCAAGCGGCGCCCGCTCCGGCTCCAACGCCTGACGGGCCGACGGGGACGGCACCTGTTCCGGATGCGGAGTGATGTGTCTCCCGGTATATTCTTCCGCACACACCGCTCCGTTTCGGGGCGGTGTTTTTTGGTATGAGCCGCTGTATCTTACATGTCGATATGGACGCCTTTTTCGCGGCGGTCGAACAGCGTGACCATCCCGAGTGGCGCGGCAAACCGGTGATCGTCGGCGCGCCGCCCGACCAGCGCGGGGTGGTATCCACCTGTTCCTATGAGGCGCGGGCCTTCGGCGTGCGTTCCGCCATGCCCTCGCGGGAGGCTTACCGCCGTTGTCCCCACGGGATCTTCGTATCAACCGATATGGCGCGCTACGAGGAGACGTCACAACAGGTGTTCGCGATCTTCGAGCGGTTCTCGCCGCTGGTCGAGCCGGTATCCATCGACGAGGCGTTCATCGACGTCACCGGCGCGCGCACGCTGTTCGGCGACGGGCGGGCGATCGCCGAAAAGATCCGGGCTGCCATTTTCTCCGAAGTGCGCCTCACCGCTTCGGTCGGGGTGGCCCACAACAAGTTCTTGGCAAAACTGGCCAGTGAAAAGGCCAAGCCTGACGGGTTGTTTGTGATCCCGGAAGGGCGCGATGCGGTCGTGAGGTTTCTCGCGGGCCTGAACGCGCGCGCGCTGTGGGGCGTGGGCAAGGTGACGGGCGAGTCTTTGGAACGCGCAGGCTTCCGAACCGTCGCCGACATTCAGAAGGCCGACCCCGCTTATCTGGCCAGGCTCTTGGGGGAGAGCCTGTCGTCACACCTGCTGGCCCTCGCTTTCGGGGAAGACGCGCGCGACGTGGAAACCCTGTTCGAGGAGAAGAGCCTGTCGCGCGAACACACGTTCCCCGAAGATTGCAAAGACCGCGAAACCGTGCGGGAAGCGCTGAAAGGGTTGGCAGACGAGGTGGGGCGGCGTGTCCGGGCACACGGTCACTATGCGACCGTGGGGCGTTTAAAACTGCGCTGGGCCGACTTCCGCACCATCACGCGGCAAGCCCCTTTCGAGACTGCGGTTTGCGACGACTTCTCTTTCCGGGCCATGGCGCTGCGGCTGTTCGATGCCGAAAAGCTGGTGCAACCCGTGAGGCTGATCGGCTTCGGAGTTAGCGGTTTCAGCGCCGGCCGAAGCGAGCAACTCTCGCTGTTCGACACCTCGCCCGAAGCGCGCGAAAAACGCGAGAAGCTTTGCCGCACGGTAGACGCGTTGCGCGAGAAACTGGGTCACGGGGCGGTTGGCCGGTACAACGCGCCAACCGATAAAACCACGTTAAGCGTTGAGCGTTGAGCGTTTTAAACTCTCAACGTTCAACTCCCCATTTAAGAAGGTACGCTGTGCGTGCCGCCTACAGGCTCTCGAGAAACGTCCGGACGTGCGTCACGAACGCTTGAGGCTGGTCCGTATGAACCAGGTGGCCGGCCTCGGGGACAGTCACAAACTGCGCCTCCGGAAACCGCCCGAGGATCAGCGCCTCGTCTTTCCTGATCCTGAAGGGCGACGTCCCCCCGGCAATAAAGAGCGACGGGCCGGCGTAAGGCGCGGCCGGCGGCAACGCATCGCTCACCACATGGTAATTGTCGATAAGGTTTTGGAGCGGCACGCGCCAGACGAACGTGCCCTCCGCGTCGCGCACCACGTTCTTGAGCAGGAAGTCGCGCGTCTCCCTTTGTGGGACGAACTGCGCCAGCTCCGCGTCCAACTCGCTGCGCCGCGCCGCGCACGCGAGGTCGAGCTGCAGGCACGCCCGCAGTACGAAAAGCTGGACCGGCTGGAACGCGCGCGGGGAAATGTCCACCACCACCAGCCCCCGGAGCCGGCCGGCGTGATCCGAGGCCATCTGCATCGCCACTTTGCCGCCCAGCGAATGGCCGATCACCACCGCCTGCGTCACGCCCGCGGCATCCATCGATCCGGCCACCGCGTCACCCATGCTGCGCAGGTCGAAGCGCGCCGCATGAGGCGACCGGCCGTGATTCGGCAGGTCGAAGCAAATCACGCGGTAATGGTCTTTCAGCGCGGCGCGCACGCCCCGCCAATTCTCGCACGACCCCATCAGGCCGTGGAGAACCACGACGGCCTTACCCGCACCATCGCTCTCACTGTACAATCTCACCGCTATCCCATTCCCGGCTCACACCGCCGTCATCCATTCGGCGATGAACCCAACAACCGTGCCGATACCGAAGAATATACCCTGTTCCTTCCCTGCCCTTCAAGCCGCAAGTCGCCGCCGCGCGTTCAGCGCGGTTTCGGGCTGACATCCGCGCAAGGAGAAGGTATCCTACACACATTTTCCAACCCCGATGAGGCAACTATGGCTTTCGACAGCGGCTCCGTGAGTTTCCGGCTCTTTTATCTCCAACACGCTTACGATTCCGGACTGATCGACGCTTTCGCGAAACACGCCGCGCCGCCGATCAGTTCCCTCAACCGCGACCCCATCTCCGGGTGGGTCACCGGCCGTCATCTCTTCGACCGCGAGATCACCGAAGAAAAATGCCTGTTCGGGCCCTATCTCCATGCGCAACTCATGCGGGCCGAAAAGAAGGTTCCCGCCCCCCTCCTGCGTGCCCACCTGAGTCTGGAAGAGGATATTGAGTTGCGCGCACGCGACGCCGACTTCCTGCCCCGCGCAGTGAAAGCCGAGATCCAGCAGCGCGTCACGGAGTCGCTCCTGCCCAACATGCCGCCAACCCTCAGCAGCATCCCGGTCGTGGTTGATTTCCGCAACGGTTTATTGCTCGCCGCCGCGCTCTCCGACAAGCAGATCGACACCCTGTCGCCGGCCTTCAAGGAGACGGCCGGAACCCTGCCCATCCTGCTGACCCCGGACACGGCCGCGCTCCGCCGCAAGCAGGTCAACGCCAACGATCTCGAGCCTGTGAGTTTTTCGCCCGACACCACGCTGGAGCCCCCCGTCGAGAGCGCGCTCGGCATGGACTTCCTCACATGGCTCTGGTTCGCCTGGGAAAAGGAGGGCGGCGTCTACCACCTGCCCGACGGCCGCGAATTCGGCGTCATGCTCGAAGGCCCGCTCACCTTTTTCCGCGAGGGCCAGGGCGCGCACGAAGCCGTGCTGCGTAAAGGCACGCCGCTCAACAGCCGCGAGGCCGGCACAGCGCTTTTCTGCGGCAAAAAGCTCAAACGCGCCAAGGTCGTGATCGCCCACGGCGACGAGGTCTTCTCCGCCACGATGGACGCCGACTTCGCCATCCGCTCGCTCAAGCTGCCCAAAGGCGAGCAGACCGAACCCGCCGGCAAGTTCGAGGAGCGCATGCTGTCCGCCGAAACCTTCTGGACCGCGTGGCTCTGCCTTTACGACCGCTTCCTCGACCAGCGCACCGACCCAAAACAGTGGCCGAAAACGCTGGATGCCATGCGGAAGTGGATCGCCCACATCGGCCCGGCGGCCGATGAATAACCAATATCCAACACGGAATGTCCAATGATCAAGGTGATGAGAAAGGCGCTGCTGTCCGGCCACGCCGCACCCAAGCGGTGAAACTGGTCTTTTACTTCTTCGGTTGACTGTTCCCTGTTGTCTATTGGAGATTCATGAAAAGCGACCCCACTTCACCGCAAGGCCGCCACACCGTCACCTTCGGCGACGTCACGCTCGCTATGGAAACGCCGCCGGACCTTGACGCGCTCTTGGACCGGGCAGCGGCGCATAACCCGCAGTCCGTTGACGCGATCCCCTACTATGCCATCCTGTGGCCTGCGGCGCATGGCCTCGCAAACTATCTCTGGGAACACCGGACAGGGCTTTCCGGCCGTCGCGTCATCGAACTCGGATGCGGGCTCGGATTGCCCTCGATCCTTGCGGCATGCCTCGGCGCACACGTCCTCGCCACGGACTTCCACCCCGACACCGGCGAATGGCTTTCACGTAACGCGGAGTCGAACGGCGTCCACATCGGTTACCGGCCATTGGATTGGAACGTTTTTCTCAAACCCAAGGCCGACTCCATTCAGCCCGCCGACCTCGTCATCGGCAGCGACCTGCTTTACGAACGCCGCCACATCCCTGCCCTGATCCGCGCGGCCGGCACGCTCTGCGCACCCGGAGGCCATGCGGTCATCGCCGATCCGGGCCGCGAAAACCTGCAGCTTTTCGTTTCCGGCATGGAGCAGGACGGCTGGACAAACACCCTGATCCCGGCCGGCGATATTTACGTTTTCAGATTCGACCGCGCTTGACTTCCTGCCCGCAGTGTCGGATACTACACATGAACTTTTGTACGGTCACTTAACGCGTGAGGTTTCTTATGAAAAACCGGTTGGCAGCTTCTGTCCCCCTGACACTCCCGATCCTTCTCGCTCTGACCACTGCCCTGACAGTTTGCGGAGCACACCTTTTCGATGGCGACGGTTCCGACGAGGCCGGGTTTGTGCCGCCGCCGCCCCGCAAAGAGACGCCGCCGCCGCCAGCCAACATGGCGGGCGGCGAAACGTTTATCCCGTATCCCCCGCCCCCGGCCACTCCGGCCGCACGCTCGGAAAAAAAGAACCCGCCCAAGCCGCCCACCCTGTTCACCAAGCTCACCTCGCAATACGGCGAGCAGGACTGGAACGCACGCCCGAACGACCTGAACAACCTGCTCAAGTCCCTCAAAGACATGGCTGAGGTCGATTACGATTACGAGG
>JALHET010000647.1 GCA_022839525.1 Lentisphaerota bacterium | reverse complement strand
CCATGACCGGCGCAAGATCGTGCCCCAGTCCCGAAAACGGCAGTGCGGACGTATGCCCGTTCATGACCTGCGACCATCCCGTTTGTTTCAAGGCGTGAATCGACATTTATGCTGGAGCCAGCATATATCGGCGTCCTAGCCATCCGCAGCGCGCAAACGCAACAACATCATTCTTGCTTTCATTCTCACAGCGAAATGCGTCTATGAGACACTCTTATTATCAACACGAATCTCCATTCCTGGGCAATTAGCCAATACACATTCTACAATTGCATTTTTCTTATATGTATCTTTTTTGACATCAATCATCACGGATCAACCACGCACACATTGAAGCGTTCTATGCGAAGGCCATAAACGCATTGCCGCCACCATGGCGCTCGTTCGTCCTCTGGAATTGCGCTGCACTAAAAAAAGACGCCCCGCCTTGAAAAGAGGCGGGACGTCTTGTTTGAACGTTCCGGTACAACCGGGCGGGTTTCGCGCATGCGCGGCCCGCCGAAGCGGTTAGCCCTGCTTGTCCTCCGGCTTCTGGGGGACCTTGGCGCGTTTGCCCTTGCCCTTTCCGTTGCCGTTCTCGTCCTTCTTCTCGCCAAAGCTGCGCAGGCCTTCGGCCAGTTCACGCAGCCGCGCGTCCACCTTGCCGTACACGGAATCTGCCGGATAGCTGCCGTCCGCTCCACGCACCCCGGCGGGCACGCCGGTGAGCAGTTCGATGCCTTCGTCCACGGTGCGCACGGCCCAGATGCGGAACGTGCCCGCACGGACCGAATCCACCACCTCGGGCTTCAGCATCAGGTCGTTGACGTTGGCGGCGGGTATCATCACGCCCTGCTTGCCGGTCAGCCCCTTGCGCTTGCACACCTCGTGAAAGCCCTCGATCTTTTCGTTCACGCCGCCAATGGGCTGCACCTCGCCCTTCTGGTTCACCGAGCCGGTGACGGCGATGCCCTGCCTGATGGGCACGCCCGACAGGCTGGAGAGCAGCGCGTACAGTTCG
>JALHET010000140.1 GCA_022839525.1 Lentisphaerota bacterium | reverse complement strand
CTGGCGGGAAAACTTTGGGCAGTCACATGCGCCAGCGAACCCACATAGAGTTCGCGCACGCCATCGCCGTCGACCGTTTGGCCGCCTGCGGTGAACAGGTGCCCCATGCCGACGACGGGGATGTCGCCCCCCAACTCCGCGCGTTTTTGTTCGGCCAGGGTAGTGACGGCGGCATAGTGTGCGCGAATGCCGTCGGTCAATTTCCGTTCCTTGTCCTCGACGCTCTCGCCGGCCTCTACCGTGCGGATATCCCGGTCGCGGAGATAGGGCACGGCGCAGACGATCAGTTCTGGCGCGTCCTGCGCATTGCGGAGCACCAGCACCTCATCTTCCAGGCAGTCAGAAGCATTGCCGACCACATGGACATTGAGGGCTTTGAGCAACTCCTTGGGGGCATTGAGGAACGACGGCGAATCGTGGTTGCCCGCGATGACGACAACATGCCGACAGTGCGAGGCAACCACCCGGCACAGAAAGCGGTAGTAGAGTTCCTGGGCGCGGTTGCTCGGTGTACTGGTGTCAAAGACATCCCCCGCCACCAGCAGCACGTCGATCTCACGTTCCCGGATCGTCTCCGCCAGCCAAGCTAGAAACGCCTCAAACTCCTCATAGCGTTTTCTGCCATACAGCGTGCGGCCGAGATGCCAGTCGGATGTGTGGAGTATTTTCACCGGGCATTCTACTTTTGCTCGCAGGCCGTTTTTTCGCCCCGGGCATGGTGATAGGCCTTGCAGGCTTTGCAGTCTCCATGCCGCGGGCACCCCGGCCACGTGCAGGGGCAATCACTCTTGATCTCTTTCTCGTTCATTTCAGGTCTCCTAGTAATTTTGCCGTTTAATTGAATATTTTTACTCAATACAGCGCGCCTGTCAAATGATTGGCTTTCAGCATCTCAGCGGGACAGGGTCGCCGTCCAGTTTCGTTAGAAGCAAAACAGAAATGACTAACATTCCCTCCTGTTCACCCATCCTTGGTGATGTGTTGAGGCGTAAAAAAC
The DNA here is from genome assembly GCA_022839525.1 of Lentisphaerota bacterium. The sequence continues at coordinate 4,851 of JALHET010000140.1, read as the reverse complement.
AGAAAAAAAGAACTCTTATTGTGTTTTCGGCTGCGGAAAACACAATAAGGATTATCATATTTCGTTTTCATCGCTAAAAAGATTCAGATACCCACGGAAGGCAAAGAGCCCGGTTCTGATTTTTAGTGCGGGAACTTTGCCGCGCTACGTGCGGAGTTAAGGGGTTAACAACCAAGGACGGTGTTTTGCGTGAAGCACACAGAATACCTGTCCCCTAGTTGCCGCTAGTTGCCACAAAAGGAGCGGAGTGTCGTGGCTCCCTTTTATCCCGGTGCGCTGCGGTACCCGAGGGTATCGGCAAGCACCGCCATCGTTTCGCGCTGGCGCGCTTCCACCCGTTTGCGGGCCTCGGCCACGCGCGTGCGTGCATCGGCCGGATCCTGCACCATGCCGAGCACAGCGGCGGGCAGGCGCGCGCGGTCCGCCGCCTGATCGAAATCGAAGAACCATGCGTCCAGACCGATGTCGCGCCACATGAAGCCCTTGCTCGTCTGTTCGGCGAAGCGGCAGACGATCGCGGGGATGCCGTTACCGATGCACAGGATCGGCGAATGCATCTCCAGGCCGAACAGTCCGGCGGAGCGCACATACGTGCTCAGGGCCTCATCCGTCAGCCAGAACGATTCACGCCAGACCACCTGCCGCCGCACATCCTCGGGAAGACGGTCCACCAGCATCTCCCGGCCTACCGCCATTTGGCTCATGTCCTCGGGGCAAACCAGCACATGCAGGCCGGTCGTGCGCGTGACGGCGCAGATCGCCTCGCGCAGCGGCGCGTGATCCTGCTCCTTCAGCGCCTCGTTCCGAGCGTGTTTGGCGTGCGCGGCCGCATCCATCAGCCGGTTGTGTATTTTCCAGTATGGCGTGTTGCGCAGGCGCGGGATACAGCAGAGGAACCGGCCGGGTTCGAGGCGGTTCGCGCGCAGGAACGCCTCGGCCGCGGCATCGTTGCGCAGGTCACACCCGAACGCGCCGTCCGGAGCGAACCCCATTTCCGGGCTGGCGATGCGCTCTTCCCGCGCGCGCGCCAGCGAGACGGAGTCGCGGAAGTATAGGAATCGGGCCTGGCCCATCAGGTCGCGCTGCGCCGGGTCGGCGCCTCCGCCGTAGGTGATGCCGTACACGCCGAAGGGTTTGCGTACATGCCGGACGAACGCCGCCACATCCTTGTGGGCGACCAGCGACGGGCCGGAACCGTGCAGCAGGAAATCGCACCATGCCAGGGCTTCCGCCAGTTCGGGCGTCGAGGCGTCGCCGTTCGCGCCGATACGGCCTTTGACGATCTTGAGTTTCGGGAAGCGCCGGTGCTCCATGGCCGCCACTTCCGGCGTGAGATCCCCCGAAGCCCAGAGGATCACCTCGACGCCGGGAAGATGTTTCTCGATCAACGCCAGCACGCCGGGCGTGTGGGCGATGTCGCCGATATTGACGACCTGCCACGAGGAGCGCAACAGGATGCGCGGCGCGCGCGGTTTCGCGCCGGCGCGCGAAGCCAGCGAAACCCCGGCGGCAAAGGCGCGTTGCAGAAAAAGGCGACGGTTCATGAGGTTCCTCCTGAATGGCGGGCCGTGCGGGCCCAAGCCGTGCCGACACGTTACTAAAACAGCGCCTCCGCGGCAAGGCGTGAGACGGGCGCCGTGCTGTCGGAGGCCAGCGGGGAATGGGACAATAAAAGGGCGCGGGCCTGAGGCACCCGCGCCCTTTTCTCTTTGCCGGATGAGAGATGTCATCCCGCCGTGATGGCGATGCGCCGTGGCTTCACCTCTTCACGCTTGGGCAGGGTCAGGATCAACAGCCCGTTCTTATGGGCCGCTTTGACACCTGCCGTGTCCACGCGCTCCGGCAGCTCGAAGGCCGCCCGGTACCGCACCTCGGGGATCTCGCTGAAGACCAGCGTGTAATCCTTGAAGGTCTCTACCGTGTTTTCAGCCGTGACGGACAGTGTCCTCTCTTCCAGCGAAAGGTCGATGCCCTTTTCCGTAACGCCCGGCAACTCTAACGTCAGGGTAAACGCCTCATCGTTTTCGTCAACCCAGCTGACGGGCGCGATTTCCTGCCGGTTCACCTTCTGAACCTCAGCCTTATTCTTTTTGACCAAGCTCATGGTTGTTCTCCTTTCCGCCATAACTCCCTAGGTTACAGCTTCTCGATGGCAATCTTCCGCTTCTCGGCCGCCGCTTTCCGCGGGATCATAACCGTCAGCATCCCGTTCTTCACGGTCGCCTTAATGCCTTCGCTATCCAGTTCAAAAGGCAGGTTGAAGCTGCGCTGGAACTCGTTCCTGGAACCGTCAGCCCGCTCCTTCTCGCCTTTGAGCGTCAGCACGTTGGCGTCCACCGCCACATCCAGCTTTTCGGGATCGACGCCGGCAACCTCTGCCTCGACGGCCACGCCCTTGTCACTCTCCCAGACGTTGACACGCGGAGAGTAACCTGTCCGGGTGCGCCATGCGGTGTTGAAGAGTTCGTAAGGAAACTCGTTCACCAACTCGTCGAAGACGCGCCATGGATTATTGATAGTGCTCAAATAGGCTCTCATGGTGTTTCTCCTTTCCTCTTTTACAAATGTTTCTCATCAAGACGCCTTCTTTAATGCATTCAGTATGCCAATTTGGAAAGAGCACGGGATGATAACGATAATATATTGCTTAATAATGAGTTATGACAAATACAAAAAAGACGGTATAAAACAAAAACGGGTCAATATGACTCGTTTTTGGATCTCTAACCGCGTCTTATTGTCGCATATCAAAGCGGTTTGCGATAAGTCGCACGGCTGTCGCCGGTGTCATAATAGTCGTCGAGCAGTTCGCAGAGTGTGAAACCCATGTGCTCGTAGAAGGCGCGCGTGGCGGCATACTGCGGACGGCCCGAGGTTTCGCAAAAGAGTTGCGTGCCGCCCATGGCCTTGGCGCGGACAAGAACCTGCCGCAACAGTTGCTTGCCGAAGCCGAACCCCTGCATCTCGGGACGCACCGCCAGCCAGTACCAGTCGAAGCTGCTCCGCGTGCAGGGCACGGGGCCGAAGGAGGTGTAGCCGATCACCCGTCCGCCGCACTCGGCGATCACGAACTCGTAGCCCGAGTCCGCGCCTTTGGCGAGGCGCTCCTCGACCAGCTCAACCGCCACGGGGATCTCGTAGTCGTGAAAGTAGCCGGTCGAGGCCGTGACCTCGCGGATCGCCTCAACATCGGAGGGCTTGACCTCGTAGCGGAAGGTGACGGCGGAAGGAGGGCGGTTATGGGTAGGGACGCCTCCTCGAGGCGTCCGCGGTGTGCCTGGGAGTGAGGTCGGCGGACGGTTCGGGGAACCGTCCCTGCCGGGTTGAGCGGCTTCTCCGCACACGCCCGCTGCCGCCTTAACCGCCTCCCGCGCGATCCGCTCCATCGCGTCGGCATAGGGGATGCCCGCCTTCTCCAGCGCCGCGGCGAAACCGCTGTCCGGCGAGAGGCAGGGGTTCGAGTTGACCTCCAGAATCCACGGACGGCCCTGCGCGTCCACGCGGAAGTCGACGCGCGCGTAACCGCCGAGACCGAACACCTCCCAGCAACGCAGCGCCAGCCGCTCCAGTTCCGCGAGCAACGCGCCATCGACAGAAGGGTCGGCGAAGCGCCGCACCGTGTGCGCGTACTCGAAAGAGTCCTTGTCCCACTTGGCCTGATAGCCCACGATGCGGGGCTTGTCGGCGGGAAAACCATCGAACACGATCTCGGCGGGCGGCAGCACCTTTGGGCCGTCTGGGCCCGCGAGCAGGGCAAGGTTGAACTCGCGGCCATCGATAAACCGCTCGGCAAAGAACCCCCGGGGGGTGTGCGCAGCCACTTCGGCGGCCGACAGGCCGCGCAGAATACTGGCGTCGCCGAGCCCGGCCGACGCGTGCTCCCAGACCGATTTCACGATCCAGTCGGCCTTCTGTGTGGAACGTTGAGCGTTGAGCGCCGAGCGCTGAGTGTTTTTCCCTCCCGCTTCTACCCATTCCGGCACGGGCAGTCCGGCGGCGGACATCCGTTCCTTGGAGAGTAGCTTATGCGTGGTGAGGTATAGCACGTCGCTGGAACTGCCGGTGAAGGGAATGCCCGCCACTTCCCAGATCGCGGGCGCGAGGTGGATGAGGCGGCCGGAGTTGTCGAGCGTCTCGACGAGGTTAAAGACGCAGTCGGGCTTTTGGACATCGAGTTTGCGCCGCACATTGCCGAGGTCAACGGTGCAGGCCAGCACCGAAACGGCGTGACCCTTGGCGGTCAGGGCGGTGCGGATAGCTTCGGCCTGGTCGAGCACGTCGCGCTCATCGGCGGCCGCCTCGACAGGCACATATTGGTGGGCGATGGTGATTTTCATGGGAATCCTTCTGCCAGGCACTTTCATCGGTGCGTTTCACTATAGGCGGAGTGGTTGCATTTTTCAAGAGAAGGCTGAAAACCTGTAACGTTCAACGCTGGCACCTTAAGTGATGGGCTGAAACGGGGGGCCACCGTTCACCTCTTGCGGACGCTGTCCCCGATGCGGCCGATCAGGCGGAGCAGGCCGTCGAGGATGGTGAGCGGATGCGGCGGGTGAAAGTAAGAAGTAATCGGTAAGCCTAAAAGAGCAGTTGCTCTTTGGTTTCAGGTTTCATGCATGGCTCGCCGTGCCCGTTCACAGCGCCAACGGTTCACGTTCACATACGAACAAGGTGCACCGATCCCAATAGCGATACCGATTCCGATACCGATCCGCAAGCCCCCCCCAATTGCATTGTCCTGACGTTCGGTCTCTATTGATTTGCAAGCGTGCTTAGGAAAGACGCGGGGGTCAGCACGGATACGCGGCCGATGGCCGAGCGCGGGAAATGCCGGACATTGCCGGTGACCAG
>JALHET010000646.1 GCA_022839525.1 Lentisphaerota bacterium | reverse complement strand
GGAGTTCGACCGCGCGGTGAACCACTTCAACCACGTGCTAGGCACCCGGACCTTCGGTCCCGCGTGCCAGTTCACCGACGAGCCCGCGCAGATCGAGACACTGGCCGACCTGGCTCGGGACGAGCCCGTAGCGCTGGAGAGCTTTGCCGATACGCCCACCTCCCTGCCTCCTGACGCTCCACGGCGCTGATACGCGGCATCATTGAGGGGGAAGCAATGGCGCGGCAAGCGCGTTCTGTGCCTTTGGCACTTTACATGATGATGGTGCTGGCAGTTGGCGTCTGTGCGGCTAGCCCGCGTGTACTCCTCGTCACCGGCCAGAACAACCATGACTGGCAGACGACGGCCCCGCTCATCCAGGGGGCGCTGGAGTCCTCGGCGGGATGCGTTGTGGATGTAGCGCTAGATCCTGCCGTTCTCACAGCCCGGGCGCTCCAGCCGTACGATGTGATCGTCATGCACTGGACGAACTACCCGGCCCCGGAGCGTGTATGGGGGGACACCGCCGAGAAGGCGCTGTTGGGGTTTGCCGAGTCAGGCCGGGGCATCGTCTTCGTGCACGCCGCCGCGGCGTGCTTCCCGGGCTGGGAGCCCTATGCGGCCCTGAAGAGTGCGGCGTGGGCGGACGGGATGACGGGTCACGGGGCCATCCACCGCTTTCCTGTGCGCTTCGTGCAGCCAGTCCACCCTCTCGTCAGCGGCATGGAGCCCTTCGCAACCACCGACGAGCTCTGGCACGGTGTGGACATCGAGCCCGGCGCCCAGGTGGTGGCCGAAGCCTTCTCCGAGAAGAGAAGATTTTGGCCACAAAATGTGAAATAGCCCCGACAATTTGGCTAAAGGGTCGCTTTTCCCTCTCTCCCATGACTGTAAACGTATCCTTTTACTGCATTTTTACAGTATCCGATTTCGACAGTCTGTGTTATAGTGTTTGTGAGTACGTAAACAACGACACATGAGAACGTCATGAGGAGGAAACACGTGAAACGTCTTTCAAGAAC
>JALHET010000645.1 GCA_022839525.1 Lentisphaerota bacterium | reverse complement strand
ACCCACGATACCGCCTTTGTTTCATCCCTTACCGACGTCGCCTTCTGCGTAGCCGGCGGAGTATCCGGCTGCTCCATCGTGCGCCACCGGACAGAACCTGCCGCCGACGCTCCGCACGATCTGTACGGAGGCAGCGCTTCCCGCGTCAGGCACGATATCGACGTACCGGATTCCTGGTGCTGCGAGGAGGGAAATCCCCTATGAGTTTTTTTGAAGCAGTCTTCGATCCGTCGTTTGCGTTCCTTCGCAACGCCCTTGCGGCGGGATTCCTTTCCTCGATTCTCTTCGGCGTTCTCGGCGCCGTCGTTACCGTCAAGCGCATCGCAAGCCTTGCGGGAGCCATTTCGCACGCCGTGCTCGGCGGCATCGGCATGTCCCTGTTTCTGGCTGCGACCGGACGCGTTCCCTGGCTTACTCCCATGATCGGCGCCGTGGTCTTTGCCCTGCTTGCCGCCCTCGTTATCGGAGCGGTCTCCCTCAGGGCCAAACAGCGCGAAGACACGGTCATCAATGCCATCTGGGCTATCGGCATGAGCGCGGGCGTCCTGTTTATGGCCAAAACGCCGGGGTATACCGATCCGACGAGCTACCTCTTCGGAAATATACTTCTCCTTTCCAACCGCGATCTTCTGCTCCTTGCCGTGCTCGACATCCTGGTGGTGTTTCTCGCCTGGCGCTTCTATCCGCAAATCAACGCCTCGTCCTTCGACGAGGAATTCGCCCGGGTTCGCGGAGTCCGCACCGGCGCAGTCTTTTTGGCTCTGCTTGCGGTCACGGCCGTTTCAGTCGTGCTTTTGCAAACCTTCGTCGGCATCGTCATGGTAATTGCGATGCTCACCCTGCCGTCGGGCACGGCCGGCTATGTTTCGAAAAGCGTTGCGGGGATGATGGTCTTCGGCACGGTATTTTCACTTCTGTTCACCGGGACCGGTATTGCGCTCAGCTGGACGCTCGATGTTCCCGCCGGGGCTCTGGTTGTGGTGCTCGCGGGGGCGGTCTTCC
>JALHET010000644.1 GCA_022839525.1 Lentisphaerota bacterium | reverse complement strand
CCGTCGCCGATCAGGCTGACCGCGAGCACCGTCAGGAAGATGGCGGCGCCCGGCAAGGTCACGGCCCACCACGGCATCATCCCGACGCTCGAACCGGCGAAGCTCTCCGCCATGAGCGAGAAGGAACTGGCCGTGTACAGGCTCATCCGGTCGCATTACCTGGCGCAGTTCCTCCCTCACCACGAGTTCGACCGCACTGTGGCCAAGTTTTCGTGCGGGGGGCAGAACCTGGCGGCCACGGGCAAGCAGGTTGTCATCCCGGGTTGGCGCCAGGTGCTCGCCGAGCCGCAGGCCGAAGACGGTGATGGCGAGGGCGATACTGCGGTCCGCGCCCAGGTGCTGCCCGCGCTGCCGAAACTGTATGAGGGCCTGGCATGCCAGGTGGCCGACGTCGATCTCAAGGCACTCAAGACGCTGCCGCCCAAACCGTACACGCAAGGCGAGTTGGTCAAGTCCATGAAAGGCGTCGCCAAGCTGGTCCGCATAATGTCCGTGAATTGTAAGGCCCTGATCATGGTCTCATGAGTGGGCAACGACACACAAGGTCTAGCTTTCGCTGGAGCCGACGCCCAAAAAGCCGGGTGCGCCTCAGTTCGCAGTTCGGCCACCCGATGAGTGAGGTACTATGAATTTTGAATCGCTTACGCCTTTATTGATCACGACAGCCCTTGGTATTGGTGGTTGGTGGGTTAGTCATCGACTTTCAGGAAATCGAGATAGAGCGAACAAAAAGAGAGACCAACGTGTTAATTCCCTGATTGATGCATACCGCCGACTGGAACGTGCATCGAACTCGTCCGACTCGAGTGGGCTTTTGACTGACATCGAGTCGGCGATTGCGGACATTCAGCTGTTTGGTTCGGCTCGTCAAGTAGCTTTGGCTGAATCTTTCGCGAAAGAATTTGCATCCCGGAGAAGTACGTCTTTGGATGGTCTCTTGGCTGAGTTGTGTGACGATTTGAGAAAAGAACTTGAGCTTGAGCCTATTGGACACAGTATTATT
>JALHET010000139.1 GCA_022839525.1 Lentisphaerota bacterium | reverse complement strand
AATCGGGCGCGGATATCGCCGCACGCGCGCTCTATGCCAAATATCTCTGGGGCAACCATCTCGGTTTTGATTTCGACGCCAGCACCAGCAATGTTCTTAACATCGCAACGTCGTACACCAGTTCAAACTACGGGGTCGCGGAAACAACCCTCAGCCTTTACGGCACTTCGCGGCTGATCCTTTCCGGCGTCAACACCTACACCGGCGGCACCGTGGTGAACGGCGGCGTGCTGGAGGCCGCCTCGACGAATGTGGCCCTGCCTTCTTCCGGCGGCATCACGGTCAACGATGGCGGCGAGCTGGTGCTCAACGTCGGCAACCTAGGCACCGACGGAAGCATCGGCAGCCTCAACCCCATCACGGTGAACCGCGGCGGCACGCTCACGCTGGTCAAGCAGTTCAATGCCGGTTACAGAAGGCCTATCACCATCAACGGCGGCACGCTCACCAGCACCATTCTGGTAGCCGGCATCGGTGACTGCGGCAACTATGTCAACAACCTCACGCTGAAAAACGGCGCCCAAGTCACAGGCACTAAATTACGCATGGGCGACATCAGCGAATACGCGCCCGTGGTCACCGTTTCCGGAACCAACGCCTCCTCGCTTGCAGCGGGCATATGTCTGGCAAAGGTCGGCACCCACTCCATGACCTTTCACGTCGAGGATGTGACCGGCAACCCCGAGCCCGACTTCCTGATTCCCGGCGTTATCCAGGACTATCCTCTACCCCATCTCACGGGCATGCCGATCATCAAGACCGGCGCCGGAACCCTCAGCCTCTCCGGAGTGAACACGCATACCGGACGGATCACCGTCACATCGGGAACGCTTGCCCTGCGGGCGGACAACACGCTCAACGGCTTTTGCAGCATCGTGCTGAACGGCGGGGCGCTGGATATGGGGTCGTTCTCCAATTCCCTGGACACCCTGACCCTGAACGGCAACAGCACGCTCGCCCTGGGCAGCGGCAAGCTCGCCTTTGCGGACAGCAGCGGGCTGGCGTGGGGAACCAACACCCTGGCGCTGACCGGAACGCTGGGGACGGAAACGCTGCGGTTCGGCACCAACGGCACCGCGTTGACGAGCGGGCAACTCTCCGCCATCACGCTCGACGGCGGCAGCGTCCGCCTCAAAAGCGACGGCTATCTGGCACCCGGGCTGAAGGGCACGCTCATCCGCCTGCAGTAAACCGGCGCGTCACACCGAACCCTCAACGGCCAGGGGAACCGAGGGATGCGCCCGCTTCGAGGGCGTCCAACACGCGCACGCGGACCGCATCCATCGCGGAACGGTTCTTTTCAACGTTCCAAAGCGTATTCGACGAAACCACGGCTTCCACCGCCTCGGCCACGCCGTCCGTCAGCAGCCCCTCCGCGCTTTTCAGCCAAGCCGCATCGCCCCCTGAGGCGCGGACTTTACCCGCCTTGTCCCGGAGCATGCGCAGGTACTCGTAATCCTGCACCCCCTCGCGCACCGCCTCGCTGTGCTTGCCCTCCATCACGCTGTCAGGCCCCACAAAATAAGGCGAATACTCCTGATGCGCCTGCGCGTAGGCCCGCCACGAGTCGCCGATGCCCCCGCCGCACCCGAACGCCCAATAGAATGAGCCCTCTGCCCCGATCTGGAAAGCGAGCCACGCCTGCGCCCGGTGATAGGTGATTGGATCCAGCAGCCTGGCCGGCCCTTTGCACGAGTAGAGCCAGAGCGTCTTGCCCGCCTCTTTCTGGCGCAGGTAAAAATCTCGGAACGGCTTGCCCTCCGACACCATCATCGGCGCGTGGGGACAGAGCACATCGCAGAGCGCAAACATCTCGGGATTGCCTTGGGACGGGTCGGTGTAGGTCGGATCCTCGAACAGGACAACGCCAAGGTTTGCCGCACGGATCGCCCTGGCCCACGCCACGATGACCTCATCCTGGCTCAGCTCGTGCGGCTCGTCGACCAGCAGGATCACGAGCTGTCCCGCTTTCAGTCCCTGCTTCTCCATGTGGCGCACCCACGCGCCGAGCCAGTCGGCAACCATCGTGTTGAACCGCGGCGTACCCATCTTTTCACCGTGGAAAGAGGAACCCACGCTGAAGAACACACAGTAGTTGCGCGCACCGCTCCACCGGGCCACCCATGCGTCCCACATTGCGAAATCAAGCGATCCTCCGTTTTGCAAACGCCCCCCGGCATTGAACGAGACCCCTTTCGGAAAGACCGCCGGGGTGGCCCAAGGGCTGTCCACATACAGCTCCCGCATCAGAGCCAGATTGGCCTCAAGATTGCCCGGCGCACGATAATAGTTGCCCGTGCCCTGCGTGTAGTCCCACCCGCCCACATGCATGAACGGCTGCTTGGGGAAATCCAGATCCCTGATCCTGACGCGCAGAGCCAGACTCTTCTTAAACCGCGCGGTGTCCGACACCAAACGGATTTTCCCCTTGTACGTCTTGGCTTTACCGCCCGGCCGTTGGCTGGAAACCCACACCTGGCGCGTGCAGCCGGCCGGCACCGTCAGACGGAACGCGCCCTTCGCATCGGGCTCAATCCGGCGCAACGCCGCCGCGACCGGCGTCCGGCTCAGCGTGTCGGTGAACAGCACCTCGCGCACCTCCAGATTCACCGCATCGGGAATCCCGCCCACGGTCATCTCCAACACGAAATCCGCGTCCTGCGGGTTGGTGATGTTGAAGGTCTCGCCCCGCACCTCGCCGCGCATCAGGTCGAGCGCGATCCTGTCGACGCCCGCCCTCCGGTCCTGTGGCGGCACCGCCATCAGCGCCAGCGGATCCCATCGGTTGTTCTGCCACACCAGCGGCTCTGTCACTCCCGCCGCGCGCAGCACCGGCGCGTTGAGGGCAAGAATCGTCTTGTGCAACCCGTCGAACGGCAACACCGTCTGCACACAGGCGGAAGCGACGTTCTCCGCCTCATCCGGAATCTTTCCCGTCAGTTCCCCGGCCTTGACATTCAACTCGGCCGCAACCGCCGCTTGCCCCAGCGATTTGGCCTGCTCCTGTATCGCCCGCAGGTCGTCACGCAACCGCGCCGCCACACCCGACCGCATACACGATTCCGTATAGAAGTTTTTGGGATCGTCCGTGCGCCGCCCCGGCATCTCGCCCTGCAGCCACTCATCCGACCCGCGCCACACCTCGATCTCGTCGACGAAGCAGTACGGCTGCATCGCCGCGATCACGCAGACATACCGCCCCCGGCCTTTCATCCGGTCCGTCGCATACCGGAACGTGGCATACTTTTCCGCAGGCGGTGCCTGGGTCTCCGTCCCCAGCTCGCACAGGTCGCCCAGATACGTCCACGACTTTTTGTCCTCGCTGACCAGCACCTGCAGGGATTGCGGCCAAACGACCCCCGCCACACCGGCTGCCGTGCTCCACGACACGCCGCAGACCGGCTCCACCTTGCCCAGATCGATCGTGCAGATCACCGGCGCGGCCCCGGACCATCCCACCGTCTCCTTCTGCGTCCAGAAATAGCCTTTGGCATACACCCCATCGGTCAACTGCACCTTGTCTGCAGGATCCGTGCAGAAACGATACCGCGGCGCCGGCGACAGCGTGTACGGCTTTTTCAGCGCAACATTTTCCGGCGCCCCGTGACACGCCATCGCGGCAGAAAACAGCAACACCCCAATCCGCTTCACGTTCATTTCATCTCCCTTAACTCGCGCGGGGCATGTCCCGCAACCTAAGTCGTCAGACCGTTTTTATTCGCCTCATTGATTTGCGAGGGGCGCGCCTTCGGCAATGACCGTGACGCGCACACGCGCTTCGCCCGTGCCCGCACTCTCTCCGGCAAAGGAGAGCGCGTTTGCACCCTGTTTGAGCACCGGCACGCCGCCTTGGGGCGTCACCTTCTGGACCACCTGCCCGGCTTTGCTGTACAGGCTGCACGCCGCGCCGGCTTTCATTTCCAGATACATGCCGGTGGACATCTCCACCGGGAATGTGAGGGCCGCGCCGTTCACGCGGACCGTTGGATTCTTCACTGTCTTCTCGACGAGATCCAGCGCTTTCACCGGCCCGACCCGCACGTTCACGCGTTTGTTCGCCGGAAGGTTGTTGAGCCAAAGTTCAAAATTCTGAGCCGTCTTGTAACCCTTGTGCCCCCAATCCGTGAAATAGGTGTACACGCTCCCCCCGGGCCAGATATAGTCCCTGGCGCGGGTTGATTCCGCTTCAACCAGCTCGAAATAGTTCCACCCCGTGAAATCGACGGTGACGTAATGGTGGGAGCCGCCGACCTTGAAGTTCAGCAGTTCGCCGTTGCCGTCCCCGTGAACCCAGACGCCGATCGCCTCGCGGCCCCACAGGTTGGTCGCCGCCGGGAAGGTCCGCTGGATCGAAACCCATGACCCTTCGACGGGGACAGCCCCGGTGCTCAGGGCGGAGACCTCAAGGGCCGGCTCTCCCGTGGCCGGAACGGCAACGGGAGACGGCTGCGCGGAACAGGTGACGCCCTCGGCCATACGCGCCACTTTGACTTCACCCGCTTTTGCCGGGTCAAGCAGCAGGAACGGTTCCGGGCTGTTCACGAGGCCGGCGGACAACATCGGTTCGATGCGCAGTTTGACCGGCTGTTCCGCGTAATCATTCTGCACGGCCCACTGAGCGGAGGGGTGCCGGAGCCCGCACACCATGTGCGCGTTGTAGGCGACCGGCTTGAAGTTCCATTTCCCGTCCTGCCCCCGGAACAGCGTGAAATCCTTTCCGACTTGCCGCAACTGCTTGCGGACAGACTCGCCGAAGTAATTGGCGTGGCGCAGTTCCTCATACTGCTTCACCATGCTCACGTAATCCCTGAACACCGGATGGCTCTTCAGCGTCGACTCGCCGATATCGCCGTTCAGGGAGAGGCCGGCGTTATGGCCGATCATCTTGCAGCAGTAATATTCGATATCGTCGGAGAAGGTCGGTTCGGACTGCGCGCCTCTCCATGTGCGGAACCCCCACCACCCGAGTTGGAAGGGGAGGTAGAGCGCGCTCCCGTCCATGGGGGCATACTTCTCGATTTTCGGGCGGTGCCCGGTCCATGCCCCGTGCTGGTACTCTTCACCGGCATTCATCGAAGCGATGTGGATGTCCAGAAACCGCTTGTACCCCCGCGCAGGAGAGTCCCACGCCTGATACCGGGACCGGTAATGCCACCAGGAGTGCATCATGCCGGCATACTCCATGCCGACCGGCCTCTTGAGGCGTTTGGCAACCTCAAACACGAAGCGGCCGCCGTAGTACCAGTAATTCTCCAGACCCCACATGTGCTGGATCCCTTCGATGGCGTCGAAGTAGATCCCGTCAAACCCGCACGCGTTCACCACGTCGGCCGTGTTCTGCGCGATCTCGTTGAAGAGCGGCGAATCCGGGTTCGGGACATACAGCCCGCCCCAGAACGTTTTGAGAATGCTCGCCTTCGCGCCCGCCGCATGCGCCGCGGCCACCGTCTTGTGGTACCCGCGCGTACAGCCGGTGAACCGGAACGGCGCCGTTTGGGTGACACCCGAAAAACCGATGATTTCGTCGCCGATCCGCAGGGTCACGTCCCGCCCCAGCGCCTTGGCCGTCGATTCGTTCACCTCGATTTCCGCCGCGTCCGCAGACAGCGGCTTGGCGAGCGTGAAGGTGGCCACGGTGTCGAGCCCCGGATGCGGCACCGGCGTCACATATTTCGACTTTGGCCCGATGTAGCAGGAATACGTGTGGAGGATCGAGGAGATCCCCGCCCGGTGCAGTTTGTCGACGATCTTCTTGAAGGTTTGCCACCCTTCGGGGAAACGCTGTTTGTTCAGCTCCATACATCCGAACAGGAAAAACGACTCGGCGCCACCGTGATTGTCGATCTGGGTGAAGCCGA
>JALHET010000643.1 GCA_022839525.1 Lentisphaerota bacterium | reverse complement strand
TGGATCCCCGGCCGGGATTGAAGTATTCCGCGCCGCCGCCGATGTATGTGATGCCTGAAGTGGAAATTCGCGGCAGTCCTGAACTTGGCTATGTTGTGGAGATGCTCAAGGACACGTGGCCCCGGCTGTATATCAGCGAGGATTATCAGGAGATGCTGGCTGATCCCGAGACGGCGGAGGAGGCTCGCAAATATCTGACGGAGAAAATCCGCGACGGGAAGTTTGTGCTGGATAGCTTGCAGCAGCGGCAGGAAACCGTGCAACGAATCGCGCAGGAAATTGCCGAGACTCAGGCGGAGTTTTTTGAGCACGGCATTACCAAATTAAAACCGCTGACGCTGAGTTCGGTGGCGGAAAAGTTGGGCGTTCACGACACCACCGTTGGGCGTGCTGTTGCGGATAAATATGTCAAGACGCCGCAGGGCGTTTTTGAGCTGAAGTTTTTTTTCCCCAGCGGGGTGAAAACGGCGGATGGCGGGGCGATGGCCGCGGCGGCGGTCAAGGAGACGCTGGCGCGGCTGATTGCGCGCGAGGATGTGCGCAAACCGCTCTCGGATCAGGCGCTGGCGAAGCTGCTGGGTGAACAGGGGATTCAGATTGCGCGGCGCACCGTGGCCAAGTACCGCGAAGAACTGGGCTTGCCCCCCGCCCATCAACGGAAGTAGCTTGGCGAACGATGGAGCATCATGAAAACCAATTTTGACATCAACGATTTTGCGGAGTTCTGCCGCACGAACCGGCCGGCCTACCATGAGCATTATTATGCGATGTATTCCAGTTGGTGGGATGCCATCACCACGGAGCCGAATCTGATGGTGATTCCACTGGATGACCACATGGTTCACCGCGGCGACGGGTTGTTTGAAACGGTGAAGTGCGTGAATGGCGTGGTCTATAACATGCACGCGCATTTGGAGCGGCTGGAAAATGGCGCGCGGGCAATTGCGTTGAAGATGCCTTGGAGCCGCGCGGATATTCAACGCATCATGGGCGATGTGTTGCG
>JALHET010000642.1 GCA_022839525.1 Lentisphaerota bacterium | reverse complement strand
CGCGCTTCTGGGCATTATAACCATCGGTTTTGTCCTCCTCGAACATTTCGAAGAAGTCGCCCGCGAGCTTGCGTCAAAGCTTTCCAAGATTTGGGTATTTGCCGAAATCATACTCTTCGTCATGATCGGCTTTTCGCTTGAACCCTCGGCCGCCTTTGAGGCGGGCTTTCGCGGCCTTCTCGCGATTTCAGGCGGCCTCGTTTTCCGATCGCTCGGCGTGTGGGTCGCGACTGCCTTTTCCCCGCTCACCGTGCGCGAACGCCTGTTTTGCGCCATCGCCTACCTTCCGAAAGCGACCGTCCAGGCAGCTCTCGGCGGCGTCGCCCTGTCCCGGGGGATTCTCCAAGGCCAGACCATTCTTGCAATCGCCGTACTCGCGATCCTCTTCACCGCGCCGCTCGGACTTCTGGGCATCCGCTTTTTCGGAAACCGCCTGCTCGAAGCCGACGGCGACGAAGCCTTTCCGCTCGGACAATAAGACGCTATTTCGGGCATCGAGCGCCACGATGCGCGTGAGCTTTCCGCTCGCATGCGCTCGGGCGTATCGCCAAGCGCCTTCGATCCTCGATCCGGCGTGCTTTGTCGGTTTTTGTGATATATGTCACATTCTCTGCCGGCGGAATTGCGTAAAGTAGAAGCAAACCTGCTGTGCGGAGGCATTACTATGAAACTGGATGTGATACGAGAACTGAACGCGGACCATGCGCGCCTTGCATCGACGCTCGGCGTGCTGAGCGGCCGCCCTGAACTGGACGCGGAAGCCGTCCGCCTGCTCAAGGATGTGCGCGCCCAGCTGGCCGCGCATCTCGAGCGGGAGGACAGGAAGCTCTACCCGGAAATGCGCGCTGCTGCTGAGAAGAACGAAGGGTTGCGCGAAATGTTGAAAGTTATGGGTCTCGAAATGAACGAGATCTCCGCCAAAGCGGTCGCCCTGATCGACGGCTGGATTGCCGGCAAGGGCGCCGGCCGCTTCGCGGAAGATTTCGCGTTCCTGCATGCGCTC
>JALHET010000641.1 GCA_022839525.1 Lentisphaerota bacterium | reverse complement strand
CCCGCTCGCGACCCTCTGTGCCGTGCTTGCGGTGCTGGTGCTGGGCGGCCCCATCATCTGGGGGGCCCTGACCGGACTGCTCGCGCGGGAGTCCAATGTGGACGAACTGGTCAGTCTGGCGATGATCGCCTCGGTAGTCATCGGCGAGTATCTCTCTGCTGCCATCGTCGCCCTGATTATGGTAGTGGGGTCGCTGCTGGAAAAGTATACGGCGCAGCGCGCACGTTCCGCCATTCAGGCGTTGCTGCAGCTGTCGCCCGCCGATGTCTGCGTGGTTCGGGGCGGGCGCGAGCAGCGGATTCCGCAGGACGCCGTCGCCATCGGCGATGAGGTGATTGTTCGACCCGGGGAGCGAATCGCGGTGGACGGTGATGTCATCCTCGGGAATGCGAGCGTCAATCAAGCCTCTTTGACGGGGGAATTCATGCCGGTCGAAAAGCATCCCGCTGATTGCGTGTATGCAGGCACGACCGTATCGACCGGCATGCTGCGCATCAGCGCGCAGCGCGTGGGAACGGATACGAGTCTCGGCCGCCTGATTCGTCTCGTGCAGGATGCAGAACAGTCACGCGCGCCCATCCTGCGCACCGCAGACCGGTTCGCAAAGTATTTTACGCCGGCGATTATCCTGTTTGGGCTTGCGGTGTACGCCTTCACCGGGGACATCCATCGAGCGATCACCGTGTTGATCGTCGGGTGCCCGTGCGCCTTCATCCTTGCCGCGCCGACCGCCGTCACCGCGGCGCTGGGCAACGCGGCCAGGAACGGCGTGTTGATTAAGGCCGGCGCATTCCTGGAAGAGATCGGACGCATCGGCGCCGTCGTTTTTGACAAGACCGGCACGCTGACAACGGGGCGGCCGGTGGTGGTGCATACAGTACCAACCGCGGGGTACACGGAACATGAGGTGCTCTCCTGGGCGGGATCGGCGGAAAAGTACTCCGAACATCCGCTGGCACAGGCGATCCTCCAGGCGGCAGCGGCGGCGCAGTGCCGGTTAACG
>JALHET010000138.1 GCA_022839525.1 Lentisphaerota bacterium | reverse complement strand
TTCGACCGGGCGGCGCGGGCCCTCGATGTTCAGCGAATAGCGGATGTCGTCACTCGCCTCATTGAACCGCTCGGACAGCGGGATGATGCGTCCGGCGTCATCGTAGGTCACGGCGTCGGCGGACTTGATCTGGGAGGGATGGAATGCGACGTAGTGGTCGCTTAGATATCCCTCAGCATCCATCCCCGTTTCCCTAAATATGAACCCGTCAAATCCTGCCGCAATTCTACCAGTTACCCATGTGTCTATATCTTCTCCGGTTATTTCGGATTTTTTCTTACCTAACACAGACTCCATCATAGACCAATAATTGTCATAAGCATCAGACGACACACGTTTATTGCCCCATTGATTTGTCATTGCCACCTTATCCCCAAAGGCGGTAGTTCTTTCGATAAAATTAGACTTAGCGGACAGTGGATTCCGTATGTTTAGGAAGTTTTGGTAAACTTCTTTTGACGGTGACGTATCGTAGTCAGCAAAAGCTCTCGCTACCCATGCGTCATTAGTGTGAAAAAACCCAATCCTTGCGGTTCTTGCTTTGGTGTTACTGCCTAAATCTTTCCTGCTATTGATATACCTATCTTTCTGCCCACCCCTATACACCACCATCGGAAGTCCATCCTCTCCAACCACCTTCGTGTTAGGCATGGCCTTTGCCGCAGCATCGCGCACCATCCTCTGGGCGGTCTCCATGTCGCCGGCTTCGACGGCGCGCATGTATTCGGCGTCTTCTGCGGGCGTGACGGCGGCGAGCGAGTAGCGGGTCTCGGCGACGGAAGACGCGCCGGGCGCGGCGTCGGCCTTGAGGGGCATGATCTGCCTGCCGGCGGCGACGGAATACGCCCAGCCGTTATGGGCGTAGAGGGCGTCCAGGATGCTGACGCCCATAATATCCGAAAGGTGGCGGGCGCGGTTGTGCAGCGTGAGGGCGGCGGTCTCGGGGATGCCGTCGGCGGTGAGGTCGAGAATCATGCCGGCGGCGGGCTGGGACGCGGTGAGGCGGAAGATCTCGCGCATCAGCCCCTGGGTGTAGTCGGCGCGGGCCGCGGCCAGCCCGGCGTCGCCGGCGGCGACGCCGGTGTCGAGCCGGGCGGGGTCGACGGGGATGCGCCTGACGGCGGCGATCCGGTTTTTGACATCGAGCGCGATCACGTGGATCACGTCGCGGGCGCCCTGCCTGAGCGCGCCCACGAGGTCGCCCGCCTGGTCAGACCTCTGGACGCTCGGCACCGAGCTCCTCCCTCGCGGCCGCGAGAAGCCGCACGAGGCTCGCTATCGTCTCCCGCTGGCTTTCTATCGTCTCCCGCTGGCTTTCTATCGTCTCCCGCCGCCATCGCACACCGCCGACCGCCCACTGCCCGCCGCCTACTGCCGACTGCCTTCACCCTTCACCATTCCGCCATTCATTTCCTTCATTTCCTTCTCCTTTTGCTTGCCGACCGCGCCCCTTTCCGTTAGGCTAAAAGCGGCCTGTTTTGGTTCAACGGCGACATTATTACTACTATTGCTTTAAGGAGTCAAGAGCAAAAGGAGTAAAATTATGAGAAAAAGTTTAGGCGATAGATTGCGGGAATTACGAGGAGCCGAATCGCAAACGTCTTTCTGCGCAAAGATACAGCAAAAGCAAGGCACCTATAGCGCATGGGAGCGCGACGAAAAAGACCCGTCGAGTAGCGCAATAGCTTTAATCTGCAAAGCTACAGGCATCTCCTCCGACTGGCTGCTGGGGCTTTCGCCGCACACCGTCACGGCGAACAACAGCGCGGTGGCCATACACAACTCGACCGCCCATAACGGGTGCGGCGCGTCTGAAACAAAGGCTCTCGAAATCGTCGCTTCCCAGCAGGAAACCATTTCCCGCCTTACAGCCATCATAGAAAACCTCACCCGAAAGGAATCCCGTCCATGACCGAACCCCCGAGCGCCGGGAACATCACGGCGGACAACAGCGCGGTCGCCGTCAACCGGTCGACAGCCGCGAACACGGTTGTTTTCCAATCCAAAGAGGATGCCCGCCGGTTTTTCGATTTCGAAAATCGCCTCGAAGGAAAAATATAAGGAAAGCCAGCATGTCCCTCGAAATCAGAAATCCAGAACGTCCGCTCTCAAAGGAAGGCGCGCTCCTTTACAAGCTGGCACTCCTTTACGCCGATGGACGCGACAACAACGTCCACTATGTCGCGGTGGCCGAGTGCGAGAAGATCGGCATAGCGGTCAGCCTCGAAAGCATAAGCGCCATAGACAGGCTCGCCCGAGAAGCCGCCGACTTTGCACGGAAGACACGCTGCCTAAAAGGCAACCCTGAATGCGACTGGGAGCAGCTCGTCGGGAGCAAATGCGACGATCTCGCGATACAAATGAGAAAACTTCCGACCGTCCGCTCCGAACACGCGCCAACCCAAGACCTCAACATCTGGGAGTCTCTGCGCACCATAGCGCAGTTTACCACCGCGTTTTCCGCGGTGTTGATCGTGATCGGACTCTTCGGTATATTTGTTGTGGGCGAACGCGGAGACTGGCCCATAGTTGGTGCATTCGTCCTCATTATGTTTGTTTCATGGCTCGTAGCGCTCTTCTTCGACGATCTAGCCAAACACCGCGCCGAGACCAACGCACCATCCACCGTCCGTCACCAGTTGCCAGTCTCCCATCCACCGCCAGCCGTCACGCCGTCCGCGACGCCAAGTCCGCGCAACGGCGAAAGTGGGCTCGCGTACGAGGCCGGAAAATTAAGAAAGCCGTCAATCTGTGAGAAACCATATGACATCAAAAACGGAATCCACTGGTTGCGCGCGGAAATGAAATATATCGAGGACAACTGTAACATGCTGGCGATAGGGGAATATGAAGGTCACTCCAATTTTTTTATCGAAGAAGCTATTTGCATGTTTAACGGGATCGACCCCTTTAATACCCCTCCGGCTGACGTGAAAGAGGATTACCAGATTTTACGAAAGAAGGCGAAGGGTGATGAAATGGCGCAACTGGTCTATCTGGTCGGCGTCACGCTGAATTACTACGACATGATGAGGCAAAACGCTAAAGTTGCGGTCTGCCTTATCGAAGAGGCCAGACATAACGCATCTGTATTAGGAAAGACTCTTGCAGTAATTTTTGACTACGTGCTTGTCTATTCCATGATGATGAGAAAGGGAGAAAAGCCAATCGACATGCGCAGCTTTTTTGAAGATCTCCGCACCCACCCCCGTCCATAAACCCCGACAGAAAGGAAACCAGAAATGAAAAGACCCTACATCTACGGCCAGTTCTGGTACGAGGTCGAAGGCAACCCCATCTTCGAGATAAAGCCACAACCCGTGACCCCGTGAGCGAAGACCGTTCCACATACCACGCCGGCCCCCGCCGCCCCTCCGGCAGGCCCCGCAAAAAGGCCAAGCCCGCGTCCGTGCGCTACGGCCCCGGGCGCTACGCGCCCGCGCCCAACGGCCGCGGCTACGACTGCTCCGTCAGCCTCGGCGGCGTCCGCCGCCGCGCCCGCATGCCCGACGAGGCCGCCGCCCGCGCGTGGATCGACGCCACCGAGGCCAGCGCCGCCCACGCCCTCCCGGCGCTCACCCGCGCCCAGCTCCTGGACGCCCGCCAGGCCCTCAGCCTGCTCCCCGGCGGCGTCTCCCTGGCCGACGCCGCCCGCTCCTGGCTCGAAGCCTCCGCCCCCGCCGCCCCCGGCGAGCCCCTCGCCGACTGCGCCGCCCGCTACCTCGAATGCCGCCGCGCCGCTCTCCGCCCCTCCACCTTCGCCAGCTACCGCCAATTCCTCGCCCGCCTCACCCGCGCCCTCGGCGGCGGCGCGTCCGTCAGCGACCCCGGCCCCCGCGAGATCGAGCGCGCCCTGACCGGCCTGACCGGCCACAACCGCAACAACGCCCTCCGCGCCTGGTCCGCCTTCTTCGGCTGGGCAACCCGGCAAGGCCTCGCGGCCGCCAACCCCTGCGACGGCATCCGCCGCGCCCGCCTCCCCGAGCCCCCCAAGGGCGTCCTCACCCCGCCGCAAGCCGCCGCGCTCCTCCGCGCCGCCGAGCTCCTCGAGCCCCGCCTCATCCCCTACATCGCCCTCGGCCTCTTCGCCGGCATCCGCGCCGCCGAACTCCTGCGCCTCGACCAGACCCGCATCGGCCCCGAATACATCCGTTTAGACGGCGGAGTCACCAAGACCGCCGACGCCCGCACCGTACCCGTCGCGCCCAACCTCGCCGCCTGGCTGGAATCCCGCCCTTTAGAGCCCGGCGCCCCCGTCGCGCCGCTGGCCAAGAAGCGCCTGCACCTCGCCCTGCGGCGGCTCCGCCTCCGCACCCTCGACGAGCCAGACCCCGCCGCCCGCATCAGCGCGTGGCCATCCAACTGCATGCGTCACAGCTACGCCACCTACCGCTACGAACTCACGCGCGACGCCGCGCTCGTAGCCAGCGAGATGGGGCACCGCGGGACAGACGTTTTTTTCCGTCACTACCGCGCCCTCGCGCTCCCCGGCGACGGCCAGAAATACTTCGGCATTCTGCCAACTGAATGCCAACGAACGACACAACCCCTTGCAAATGAACAGCCCTGACCCGCTTCCTAATCTGGGGGTCGCCGGTTCGACTCCGGCCTGGCCTACCATCTCAAAGCCCCTGTAAAACATGCGTTTTTATTGGTTTTTTTGGTTTCCGGCAGGGACGGGCGGATGTGGAAATGTTGGGCAATACCGTCGCGGGTGAGGCGCTTGACTGACAAACGAGGAGCGATCAGGATGACGCCTTGGCCTTCCCCGCGCTCTTGGCCTTAGGCGGCGCGGGCTGCTCGGCCGGACGGACAGTCACGGGGGGCACGGGATCGGAGCGGCCGGTGAACGCATTACAAACCTGTTGAATCGTTCCGGCGGCAGGCATCTCGCCTTCGGCCACAAGGAAACGGTACCGGAACACGAGGGACTCGCCGGCCTTGATTGCCGCGGGCTTCGGAAAGTAGCCGAAGCGCCCGTAGTTCCGGTAGGCCGAAATTTTCGACCCGCGCGGATTGCCGGGATGATTCATTTCCACGCTGCTGTACACCTTGCCGTTGAGGCTGAACGTCTCGCCCACCCAAGAGGGGTCGATGAGTTGTCTGGGATCCGCGTTCTCGCCCGGATACACGTACACCGTCTTTGCGAGATCGATCCCGTCGGCGGCACGGAACTGGACACCGGCATGCTCGGGATCGCCGTTCAGCTCAACGTCGCCGGAGCAGGCGGTGAGCTTCGATGTGAAATCGATAATCAGATAGGCCGGTGCCGCGGCGCGGCGGAAGGTCATCGTGCGCTCCTCCGAAATCACGGTGTTGCCGCTTTTTGTGATCCAGTCCACCAGCGAGGTAAAGGTGGCATGATCCGCGTCAGCGTCCCGGACGCTGAACTTCGAGTGGATTTGCGCGTTGTCGTACATGCCCCAGAAGTTGTAAAGCTTGCCGTTGTGGGTCAGCTTGGTCCAGCCGATCATGATGCCGCGATGGTGGGCGTGTTCGCCGAACGGGCCGTTGCTGATCGGTGCCTTGCCCTGAGCGTCGAAGACGTGAAGGTAGGTCTTGTTGGTCGAAGCCAAATCTTTCGGGGAAGAAGAGGGGTCGAACGCATACATGTAGCGGCCGGCGATCTTGCCGTCCAGCAGCACGTCCAGATGTTTTCCGGGCTCGTCCCGGAATGCGAAACCCGCGCCATCTTGCGCCGCGCGGCTCTCGCCTGCGGCCATGACAGCGCACGCCATCACCGCAGCCGCCATGGCGGCTCCGCAACGCCTGGCCCCATACCCCTGCACGCTCCCTTTTCCAGCAGACATCTCGCTTTTTCCCTTCATTCTGATCCTCCCGCTTTTCACGGCACTCCTTGTT
>JALHET010000640.1 GCA_022839525.1 Lentisphaerota bacterium | reverse complement strand
TCGGGCCGCTGCTCGTCAGGCACGTTATGCGCGGCGAGGCAGCGCTCGAATACATCGTTTACGGTCAGATCATCGAGCGTTTCCTCTGCGTGGAGCTGCCCCAGCACGCGGTCGATGACGCGGTTATTCTTGACGCGGAGAATTTCCATTTGGGTGTCGGCAATCGCGGCTTCCAGACGTTCGCGAAGATCGCCGATAATTTCTTCGCCTTCGTAGACGACTTCAAGCCAGCTTTGGGCGTCCGTTACCGAGAACTCGAGAATGCGGCGCTTGATGTCGTCCCACTCCCCCTTGACGCGTTCAAGCTTTTGAAACACCGGAACGTCGATTAAGCTGATGCGAGCTTTTTGCCGATCACCGTCAGCCTTATCTGCGTTCATCTGTGGATAGAAATCGACCATCACCACGCTCTTCTGTTGTTTGGCTTCGCCGAATCCCGTGGGCAGGGGAGAGCCGCTGTACCGCATGGTTGCGGTGCCGCTCACCGTCTGCGGGATGTGAAGGTGCCCGAGCGCCAGATAATCAAAGCTGGCGGGGAAACTTTGGGCGGTCACATGCGCCAGCGAACCCACATAGAGTTCGCGTACGCCATCGCCGTCGATCGTCTGTCCGCCTGCGGTAAACAGATGCCCCATGCCGACGACAGGGATGTCGCCCCCGAACTCCGTGCGTTTCTGTTCGGCCAGAGCGGCGACAGCAGCGTAGTGTGCGCGGATGCCGTCGATCAATTTCCGATCCTTGTCCTCGACACTTTCGCCCGCCTCCGCCGTGCGGATATCCCGGTCGCGGAGATAGGGCACGGCGCAGACGATCAGTTCCGGCGCGTCCTGCGCATTGCGGAGCACCAGCACCTCGTCTTCCGGACAGTCAGAAGCATTGCCGACCACATGGACATTGAGGGCTTTGAGCAACTCCTTGGGGGCATTGAGGAACGACGGCGAGTCATGGTTGCCCGCGATAACGACAACATGCCGGCAGTGCGAGGCAACCACCCGGCACAGAAAG
>JALHET010000137.1 GCA_022839525.1 Lentisphaerota bacterium | reverse complement strand
GGCATGTGCCGTCCGGCAGGCGCAGCACGACGGTTGTGCCGGGCCCCACTTTGTCGCAGGGGAAGCCGGCGAAATCCGTTCCTTTGATGTGTTCGAGCTCCCGCTGCATTTCCGCCTGCCGTTGCAAGAGCTGGCGCTGATAATCTTTCGCGGCTTGGTACTCGAAGTTTTCGCGCAGATCGCCATAGCTCCGGGCCACGGAGATGTCGCGGCTGTTTTTGGGCAGTTCCACCTCGACGAGTCTTTTGTATTGGAGCTGGTGTTCGGCGAGCGAGCGCCAGGAGGTCCAGCGGACGGGAGCACGGGAGTCTTCCGCAGGCGATTTCTTGCGGTTGGACAGGGCAGGGTCGAGCTTCAGCATCCGGTTGAGGAGCGAGCGGTGGGTGGCGGGGTCCCAGGCGGTCGAGGCTTGAATGCGCTCAAAGAAACGTTCGCGCTCCGGTTCGCTCAACTCCCCGAAAATGCCGTCGAACCATGTTGCCTGATCGAAAAGCTGTTTGAGACTGTTCCGCATGCGCAGCGCCTCTCCGGAGAGCTTGCCTTCGACGAGCGCGATGACGTGGTTCAGCAATTCGCCCAGGGGCGGCAGAGGCCAGTCTATCTCTTTGCGGAAACGGAAAATCCAGTTGACCAGCGTGGGCGGAGCTTTGGGCATCGCAAGAAGCTGACGGCAAGCGGCGGCCGCTTCAGGAGTGTCTTTCAATGCGCTGAGCACCTCATTCAACAGGCTGAACGGCATCTGGGGCAGGGTGTCGAGCAGCCGTTCCGCCACATACCCCCCCTCAGCAAACAGGAAGGCGGTCAGTGCCGCCACATCCCGCACGGCGAGCGTCTCGGACGCCTGGATGAAGCGGTGGTTCTCCCACAGGTGCGCACGGAGCTGATCGGCCGGCGGCGTCAGGAAACCGAGGCGGCTGACGGTGACGGCAAGCCGGGCATAAAGCGCGGCGTCGGTATTGTGCGCGCCTTTGACGGCGAACGCCAGACGTTCTTCCAACACACCCCGCTGGGAGGCGCCGAGACCGGCGATCATGTTGGCCTCCTCCAGCTCGGTGACAGCTTTGAGGATTTTGAGCGGGTCTTTGGAAACGGCCAGTTTCCCAAACCAACTCTCGCCGTAGGATTCGGCTTCTGTCCTCAGTTGGATGGCTTCCGTGCGCTTGGCCGGAAGAACCACCAGCGGATCGTTCTTGAGCGCCTTGCGGGCAGCGTCCCAAAAACGTTTCCAGTCGGCGGGCTGGACGAAACCGTGACGTGTGAGCACGTCTTCAAGCTTGGTGACCGGCATGTCGCCGAAACTTTTTAGCGCGCGGCGCACCAGTTCGTCCGGCTGTTCGGCACCCATCCGCTCGGTGCCCGCGGGATCGCTGTGCTGTAGCGTCAGCAGATGGTCGTGCGGGGCGAGGGTCAGCGTTTCGCAGGCGGCCGCGAAAGTCATCGTGTGGCCGGGCTTGCCGGCAAAATGAAGGGTCAGGCGCGTGTAGAAATCGTCGAGCTTTTCGACGGTGCCGAGCCCCCATGCGGGATCGATGACCAGCGTCCCGGGCGTGAGGGCGGACAGCAGGTCGAGGCGGCGGAAGGATTCGGGCAGGGGCACCTCATCGAACGCGGCGTCGATCAGCGCGTTTGTCAGGCGGTTCTTGCTGGCCTTTTTCAGCATGTCGCGGATGCCGGCGGGCTTCAGCGACTCAACCAAGTTGTCAGCGCGGTCTTTGATGACCAGATACAATCCGTCGAAGTCCTCAGCCTCCGTCAATTCCTGCATCAGAAGGGCGGCCCACTCTTCCGCTTTGGCGGCGGTCGCGGTCATGCCCGCCGTATGAATCAGCGTCAGCATTTCGGGAACGGGCAGAGGCTTTTTTTCGAACAAAGAGAGAAACCGGTTTTCGGCTTGAGTGTAGGCGGATACAGCATCCATGGGCGGTTTCCTTAGAGGGAACGTAAAAAACGATAGAAAATATTAGCAAAAAAAGCGGGTTTTGGAAAGAACCGCGTTTGAGCCTAGAAAACGTCCAACGCCGAAGGGGACTTCGGTGTTCAGAGTTTGGCGTTGGAAGTTCGGCGTTCTTTATTTGGCTGTGCCGGGAACCGGTTTGCCGAGGTGGGCGAGCACGAGTTTGAGGGCACGCCAGGCATCGCGTTTGGCGGGTTCGAAACGGAGCAGGTAGGAGGGGTGGAACGTCGGCATTACGGGGATGCCTTCGTAGTGGGTCCACTGGCCTTGTATGCGGTTGACGCCGGCTTGGGTTTCAAGCAGCGCTTTGATGGCGGTGCCGCCCAAAAGCACAATGGTTTTCGGGCGGATGATTTTGATCTGTTCGCGCAGGAACGGCAGGCATTTCTGCATCTCTTCGGGCAGCGGAGCGCGGTTGCGCGGCGGACGGCACTTGCAGATGTTGGCGATGAACACATCGTCGCGCGCGTATCCCATGGCGGCGATCATCTTGGTGAGCAACTGGCCGGCCGCACCCACGAAGGCCAGACCCTGCTGGTCTTCCTCGTAGCCCGGCGCTTCGCCGATGAACATGACGTCGGGGGAGTTGAAATTCCCCTGGCCGGGCACAGAGCGGGTGCGTTGCTGGCGCAACGCGCAGGCGTCGCAGGCGTCAATGCGTGCGGCGGTTTCGGCGAGCGCGGCGCGGCGCGCTTCGGGCGTGGGCGCGGGGGATGAAACGGGGCTCGCCGCAGGGGGAAGAGGCTGGAGGACGGAAGATTGCGCGGGGGCGGGAGCCGGAACGGGGGCTGGCGTCGCGGGCACGCGCATCACGGCGGGATCCATCTCCACAGACCGTTCGCCCATTTCTTTGAGCAGGTTCACGTGGTCGATCACGTCATCGATGATAGCGGTCCAGACGGACATGGAATCACCCTTTTGCGAAGCCGTTGGGGTTTTGCGACTGCCAGCGCCAGGCGTCCTCACACATGGCGTGCAAATCGCGTTCCGCTTTCCAGCCGAGTTCCTTCAGCGCTTTGGAGGGGTCGGCCCAGCACTCGGCCACGTCGCCGGGGCGGCGCGGCACGATGGCATAGGGAACCTTGCGCCCCGAGGCCTTCTCGAACGCTTTCACCACGTCGAGCACGCTGTACCCTTTGCCGGTTCCGAGGTTGTAGATGGCGAGGCCGGGTTTTGCCGCGAGTTTGCCGATGGCTTTGAGGTGCCCGACCGCAAGATCCACCACATGGATATAGTCGCGCACGCCGGTGCCGTCGTGGGTGGGGTAGTCGTTGCCGTACACCGAGAGGCGGGGCAGGCGGCCCACCGCCACCTGCGCCACATAGGGCAGGAGGTTGTTGGGGATACCGGCGGGGTCTTCGCCGATCAGGCCGCTCGCGTGCGCGCCGATCGGGTTGAAATAACGGAGCAGGACAATGTTCCAGGCGGGGTCGGCGGTCTGCACGTCGCGGAAGATCTGCTCCATCATCAGTTTGGTCCAGCCGTAAGGGTTGGTCGCTCCGGGCGTGGGGAAGTCCTCGCGGATGGGAACGGACGCGGGGTCGCCATAAACCGTGGCGGAGGAACTGAAGACGATGTTTCTGCAGCCGTGGGACGCCATACACTCGCAGAGCGTCAGGGTTCCGGTGATGTTGTTGCTGTAATAGTTGAGGGGGATGCGCACGGATTCACCGACCGCTTTAAGCGCGGCGAAATGGATGACAGCGCCGATGGGGGCCTCGGCCTCGAAAACGGCGTCGAGAGCGGCGCGGTCGCGGATGTCGGCCTTGTGGAAGGACAGCGTTTTCCCGGTGATCTTGGCGACCCGGCGCACGCTCTCCTCACTGCTGTTGCAGAGGTTGTCGACGACCGCGACGGTGTGTCCCGCGTTCAGGAGTTCGATACAGGTGTGGCTGCCGATAAAGCCCGCCCCGCCAGTGACTAAGATTTTCATGGGGAACCCTTTCAAAAAAATCCCCATCAGTTTAGCGCAAACCGCAGTGAAAACAAACCGGAAGTTTGGTGGCGGAGTATGGCCGCAGTATGTCCCGCCTTCACGAAATTACAAACAAAACACTTGCACTGCCCGAATAAGCCCAGAGGGTAGTCTGTTGAGCGCAAGTGACAAGCGCCAGCGAAACAAAAACCAGCGGGAATAACCATGCTGTCTTTTTCATGAGTTCTCCTTTCACATATCTCTCATTCCTTTGGAAAAACGAACTGCAGATAAGCGGCGTTCAATGGGAGCCACCCCCAAGGGCCGGCCCGCCCGAAACGGATTTCGTAGGGCACGGTCTCGCCGTCGTCCATCACGCGGGTGCCGTTCGGATCGGGGTTGTGTTTGCCCGCGTCGCCCCCAAGCACGTTGTTGTTCTCCACCAGCCCGAACAGGTGGCCGCTCTCATGGACAGCGGTTCTGATGCAGATCGCTTTTTGCTATCATTGCCTTCTCCCCTCTCGGTCAGGAATCAATATCTGCCGCGTGTAATCTTTAATTCCTTCGTCAATGTTATCATCTGAAAGAACATTTGTGAGATTTAACTCCTTGGAGTGCCTCAATAGTAAAACAAGATCGCTTCGTGCGTCCTCTCGGACACGCATAATCGGGGACATGACGAGTTCTCTGAGAACGGCATAAATTTTATCTTCATCCCGTTTTTCTCTTCGTAAAATTGTCACATACCTATCCACGGCCGCGAGTGTTTGCTCGGCGACGATGGGATCATCCAGTTTGATAATGCTCAGGTTCCCGTCGAGAACGAGAACGGGAGATTCCGTGGCGGGGAACGAAAGCTTTTCTTTATCGAAATCAAGGGAAAAGGCCCATGGATAAACGCTCACACCATAATCGGCATTGGCAAGGAACACGAGAATTTTATCTCCCGCGAGATAGACCTTCTCGGGTTGTTCCATCGGGTACAGGTCAACCTCTATACGGGAAGCCCCGAGTTCTCCAAACAGATTTGATTCCACGTTGATACCCATTGTCACATGTCTCTGATCGGGATCGTCCGTGTTACGTTTCTGCAAAACAGCGACCGTTCCAGTGATAATCCAATCGCACAGTTTGACGGACTGCCCGATGGAACCCATTACAGGGCGTCCCTTTTGCTGATAGGGCAGACTCTTATTCAGGTGAATGAGCATTCGGCTTCGCTCCTGGCTGTTTAGTGAAGGGCGTACCGGACTTTTCCACCTGACCAGTTCTTCTGGGGCGTTGATATCACAGCCCGCGCCTTGTCCCAACAATGCCGTAGCTGTAGAAAAAAGAATCGAAAGCAAAACGATTCGCCTATTCATTGTTCTCTCCTTTTATTGTTTCGGAAGTAAAAACAAAAGATAATCCCGATTTATCGAACGCCAACCCCAGTCCTCTCCACGCCCTAAACGTTGCTCATAAGTGATGTTTTCCCCCTTGTCCATAACCTGAACACCCGATGTTCCCGGATTATGCCATCCGGTAGAACCTCCTAGAACATTGCCCGGTGCGACAAGTCCAAGTGCGTGAGCGCACTCATGTGCAGCCACCTTGCCCCACAAGAACCCAACTTCGTTCGCAAGAACCGGAAGCTGGAATTCCGGATGGTTATCCCAGTAGAGACCCACACCGTCTCGCAAAGCATTTGCATTTAAATACCCCACCCCTTCAGGATTTACATTGAGAAAATCCCCTGTGGTCACACCGAACTCTGGATTTTGACTGACCCGCATCGTCAATGTTGTGAATGGAGCATTTAAGGATGCGCTATTGTCAATGAAACGGACATTTGCTCCAGCAACATCCATAAGCGCTTGGGCGAGCGACCGTATCCGTCCGCGTTGTGTTTCCCATTCGGCATCGGACATCGGATTGATAAACACACAGGGGGCACCGTTTGTGTATCCCGAATGTCCCTGCTTGATGAGCGTTACCGCACCCGCATCGTAAACCAGCT
>JALHET010000639.1 GCA_022839525.1 Lentisphaerota bacterium | reverse complement strand
GGACTGGAGAGTCGAGTTCCGGTACGCCTTGGCAGGGTTCGAGTCTGCCCAGGCGCGCCCGTAGAACGGCATGCCCATCACGAGCTTTTCGCTCCCGAGCCGCTCGAGTGCGTAGCCTGCCACCCGCACACCCCATCCGAAGGAAGCGATCGGGCCGGGATTGCTCCCGCTCCAGTGTTCATCGTAGGCCATCACGATTACCCGGTCCACAATCGGTCCGATGCGATCATAGTCGAAGGCGTCGCGCACTTTCCGCGTGCGGGCAGGCAAAGCAACGCTCAGCATACGTGTACCGATTCCCTTGCGGATGTCGGCAAGGAACGACGCAAAATGTCCGGCGTCGGCGTCGAGAATCTGCTCGAAGTCGATCTGCACGCCGTCAAAAGGTTTGGCAGCCTCGACAATGTCGCGGACAAGCCGGGCGCGGACGGGATAGTCAGGACTTACACAAAAATGAGTAAGGGGGCGGTTCGACACTTCGGCAACGACAAGATGGACGCGGCCGCTGAAACTCCTGAGCGATTCTCGATTTGGAATACCGATAAGTTTGCCGGTTGATGAAATGCTTGCAGAAAACAGCGCGATATCCGTCACCGGCCATTCGGGCGCAAGCAGTATCTCCTCGCCGGGACTCAGATACCCCCAAATTTCCCGAAATTCGGACTTGGGCCAGGCATCGAGCAGCAGCGAGGGGATTTCCTCGGCCCCAATGCGCGGGATCGGGAAAACAACCAGAACCAGACAGACAAGCGACAGCAGATAACAGCGGTGCATGGTTAACAGTATACACTATTACGACGCGTGTGGCATGGGAAATACGGGATTCGGGGCGGGTGTGTCCGGTTCGGGGGGAGCGCCCAGGAAACGGTGGAGCAACTGGATCTTGCGTATTGCAATGACGAGGGCTTCGCGCAAGGGGCGGCGAAGGTTTGCCGAGTCGGGCGAGAGGGACAAAGCGCGGGAGGTACTGTCGGCCATCACAGGGGGCAAGGCCCCAAAGCGGTCG
>JALHET010000638.1 GCA_022839525.1 Lentisphaerota bacterium | reverse complement strand
GCCGCGCCCGCGCGCGCCGCCACAGCCGATGGCCCAGAAGCCACGTCACGCCGGTGCGGCCCATCTGCGCGCGCCGCTCTGGCCGCTCATAGCCCCGGCGATGCTCCTCAGCGACACAAGCCTTGCCGGCTATCTTAACCTGCCCGACTACACGTCCAGCACTTTATACACCGGACTCAAAAACGAGAATGCGGTCAAGCTCGGTGCGAGAGTATCGTCGGCCGACGGAAAACTCACAGCAGATGCGTCGGCAAAGCTGAGTTCGAACGGAGAAAAACCCGTAGACATTCAGAATGCCTGGATCAGATACGACTTTGGACCGATTGCGGTAACCTACAACAGCGTTGGCGGCTGCGAACACTGGGACACCGATATTCTGTACGTCGGCGACGTTTCGCTCGAAAATGCGCTCGACTTCGAGATCAAACCGATCGAAGGGCTTGGAAGTCTTTTCGTTACATTCATGAGCGACGAAGCGGTCACCAGCGGAGTACGCTATACCAACGTAGAGCGAAGAACGCTCCCCCTGATGCAAGCGGCTTACTCCTGGAGCGGAAACATAGCGGACGGCCTGAAACTTTCAGCTGCCGCCGGCGGCGCACTGGACTTATATATAGAAAAAAACAACGACTACACTGGCTATATCGCATTCGGAAAGGCAAGTATTGAAAAAGGCGCAATGGCTTTGCAGCAGGGAGCCTTCCTTGCGGGAATCAGCGGTCTGTACGGACAGAACACCAACACACTTTCGGGCATGAACACCGGCGACATGGAACAGGCAACCCTTGGCATCTACAATTTAAGTGCAGTACTGTCTTCCGGAGCCGATCTCGTGTTTAACGCACCATTCGCCACCGCCGACGGCGATTCAATCGTAGCAGGCGGCCGCATATACGGAGGAGTTACTGCATGGACAGGAGGAATTCTGTCCGCAGACGTGCGATACTCAAACGTAAAGCTCTACGGATCATCGGACGCCTACTCGGCGCAACGCTATACCGCGGCAGT
>JALHET010000637.1:717-1726 GCA_022839525.1 Lentisphaerota bacterium | reverse complement strand
TCCGCGATCGCGAGCGCGAGCTGCGAGACGTCCAGGTCGCCCGAGACGTCCAGCCTGTCGCAGGTTCCGTCCGGCCGCACGTCGATGCGCAGGGTGCCGGAGAGGCCCGGGCTGCCCGGCAGCGCGAGCGTGCCGGTTGTGCCGTCGCCGCCGGGAGAGGTCTGTCCGCTCACCGTGACCGTGCCGTTGATGACCGAGCCGCTGCCCGAGAGCGAGGCGAGGGTCTGCGCCTGCCCGTTCAGGTCCAGGGCCGCGCCGGCGGCGACCGTGACCGCGCCGTTTTCCGGGAAGCGGCCCCCCGCACCCGTGCCGAACCACTTGTGGGTCAGCCAGGCCTCGACCGAGAGCCGTTCTTCCGTGGAGAGCTGGCGGCCGTAGACCAGGATTTCGCCGATGTCGCCGCGGAAGGAGCGGACGTACGCTGAGTTCCAAAAGTCGCCGATGGCGGTGAGGAGGGTCGAGGGACTTCCGCTGACCGCCGTCACGATGTGCGGCTGGTAGGCGCTGAAGGACGAGGTTTCCACGCCGTCGATGAACATCTGCCCCTGATGGGTGAAGTCGCCCCCATCCAAAGCTTTGTGCCAGTTCGTGATAGACTGTGCCCGGATACCAAAGTCTTTGCCGCTCTGGCCCCAGATATAGTCCGCGCTAACGTAGCGGTCCATCCTGTACAGGATGAAGACGGTCTGCGCGTTCGTGGCGATGTTCGCGACCATCCGGTTGCGGGCCGTTTGACTAAAGCGCACGGCCGCGTGCCCGTTGATCCCGTTGGTGACGTAGACCGGCTGGAGGGCCGGGTCGGTCTGGCTGAAGGCCAGGGCGCTCCCGTTCGCGTCCGCCCATGCGGTGACGTTGCTGCCGCTGCAGGTGAGTGTGGCGGCATCCGTGGCGTCCAGCCGGTAGGAGAGGCCGGCTGTGGGCAGGGGCCAGACGCCCAGCTTCAGGGTTCCGCTTTGCACCGTTGTGGCGCCGCTGTAGGTGTTCGTCCCGTACAGGGTGAGCGTGCCTG
>JALHET010000637.1:0-704 GCA_022839525.1 Lentisphaerota bacterium | reverse complement strand
CCTCCATGGAACACGGTGCTGGCGTTGTCGCCGACGGTCAGCGTGCAGGCATTCGCGTTGCTGTTGCGCACCGTGCCCGCGCCCGAGAGCGAGGCCACGGTCTGGTCCACGCCATTCAGATCCACGGCGGCGTTGTTCGAGACGCACAAGGCGGTTGCCGTCGGCAGGATGTCGGTGAGTTCGGGATGCGCGTAAACGCCCCGCCATTTTTTCGACAGGTAATTTTCCACTGACTGGCGTTCGCTCTGGCCGAGCTTGCGGTCAAAGGCCAGCACCTCGCCGATCTCCCCTTGGTAGTAACGCAAGTCGGTCGGATTCGACGCAGGAGGGCTGTAGTAGCGGCCGAGCCCGACGATGTAGGAGACCGCGTTCGAACTGACCGCTGTCAAGACGTGGGGCTCGTAGGCGGTGAACGGAGAACTCGACGGATTACCCTTAGGGCTCTCCGTGCCGTCAATGTACATCTGACCTAGACAAGTAAAATCACCCGCGTCCAGCCAGTGATACCAGGTGGTGGCAGAGGAGGCTCGGATGCCGAGGTCACCTCCGTTCCGTCCCCAGATGCCGTCACCGAATTTGTGGCCGGACATCCTGTACACGATAAAAACGGTCTGGGCGGTGGTGCTCTTGTCCGCCACCAGTTTCCGGTAGGTCGAGGCGTCGCCGAAGCGGACCGCCGGGAGCCCGTTGATCGCGCCGGGCAC
>JALHET010000636.1 GCA_022839525.1 Lentisphaerota bacterium | reverse complement strand
AGCAGAAGTGCGAGCCGCTGCACCCCATCTCGCGATAGTCGAGGAAATTCTGCCTGAGAATGCGCTCAACCGGCATGAACTCGCTGCCCGGCGTACCGTTGCACCCGATCTCGTCGCGGTTGACGACGAGCGGCAGCCCCGTCTTCGCCCAGAGCGAGTAGATTTTCCTCATCTCGGCGTTGATCGTGCACTTCGGATCGAGGCAGTGGTGGCGCCAGCACTGGTTGTTGAAGCTGACGAACACCTTGAGCCTCGGATCGATCTTCTCGCGCACCGGCGGATACCAGTAGTTCTGGTACGCCCATCCCGCGAACTTCGCGTCGGGGAAACGCTTCCACACGCGCCTGGCGATGCCGTTGACCATGTGCCAATAGCGGTCGGAGATCTCGCCCTTCGTCCCCTTTGCTTCGGGCGCGTCAAGCGCCTGGCATGCCGGACACTGGCACCAGAGCGTCGTATCGTTGTTGCCGAGCGTCATGTACGAGTCACGGCCGTGCGGCCGGTCGATCCACCGGCAGACGACTTCCGCCGCATGGTCGAGGAACGCTTCGTTGGAGACGCACGGATTCGGGTCGCCCGCTCCCCAGATGATCGTGCGCTTGCCGTCGATCAGCGGAAACCACTCGGGATGCCGCTTGAACGCGGCTTTCGCCTTCTCCTCCGTACCGGTGTACGTGTTGTTGTCCAGGTCCGCCAGAAGCAGCGTCGACTGGATATGGCCGCACGGGCCGACGCCCTTGACGCACAGCTCCTCGAGGCGGTCACATTCTTTTGTCCGATTGCCCTTGCCGTCGTTGAAGCGCTGAAGCCCCGTCCCGCTACACTGCATGTTGTTGCGGACCGTCCAAAGCATGCCCTCCTCGCCCGTCGTCCGCGTCTCGCGGATCTTGAGGTACGGCTTCTTCGCTGTCTTGCCGACGGGCAGGGAGACCGAATTGCCCTGATGGACGCAGTATTCGCCGTCCTCGCCCGGCACGAGCCATCGCATCCCCGCATACGCCTTCAGGATCTCATAG
>JALHET010000635.1 GCA_022839525.1 Lentisphaerota bacterium | reverse complement strand
CTTAACCTGGCCGCCATCAACACCTACACCGGCCCCACCATCGTCTCCAACGGCGTGTTGCGGCTCGCGGCAGGCAATGAAACCCTCACACCCGCCAGCGCGATCACCCTCGCAGGCGGCACACTGGACCTGGCCGGAGCTACGATCACAAACAACCGTCCCGTCACGCTGACCGGCGGACGGCTCGTCAACGGCACACTTTCCGCACCGGCCTTTGTCAAAACCGGCGCAGGAGCGGCCACACTCGCCGTCGCACCCGCCTGTGTCTCGGATGCGGCCCTGCACGACAGCTACGTGCGGACGCTCAATCCGCTGCTCTGGTACGACCCCTCCGACGCCGCAACGGTCACGCTCGACGCCGCCGGCCGCGTCACCGTCCTGCTGAACAAGGGCACAAAAGCCGGCATGGACACCTCGATTAACTACGTCAACGGAGGCGTCGCCCTTTCAGCACCGTTACTGGCAACCGGCTCGCTCTCCTACGCGGCTTCGGGTCTGCCCATGATCAAGATCGACGCCAACAACCGCGGTCTCGCCAGTGATGACCTCGTCGGCATCACGGGGTCCGCCGCACGTACCGTCGTAACGGTGTGTGCCCGCGACAGCGAATCGGACGGCGCCATCGTTTCCTTCGGTACCGCTGCAAGCGGACAGCTCTTTGAAATCGGTGACCGCCACAGCTCGACTGTGGGCGGCTGTTTCGGCGGCGGGAACGACCTAGCCATGAACCCCAAGAATCCCGTGGGCACACCCAATGTCTACACCGTGAGCGTGACCGGGCCTAAAAACCTCGTTGCTTGGCGTACGGGCGTGGCGCCGTCTAACGCGACCCTCACCACCACCTCCACCCTGGACACCGGCGCGTCCCGCTTCTTCATCGGGCAGCGTTCCGGCGTACCCAACCGTGCCGACTTCCGCGGACAGATCGGCGAAGTGCTGGTTTTCGACCGCCTGCTCGACGAGAACGAGCGTGTGGAACTACAGCGCCTGTTGGTGAAAAAGTGGATGAGTGTTCC
>JALHET010000136.1:1034-12724 GCA_022839525.1 Lentisphaerota bacterium | reverse complement strand
CCTCGGTAATGCCTCGGTACGTGCCGCGCGGAAACGGCGCAACCACCGAGATCACCGATTTGCACTCGGGGAAGATATTGCTGGGGTGCATCTGTTGCGGCGCGGTTTTGAACCGTTCAATGTTCGCGACGCCCACAAGGCAAGGCCGCCCCAGCGAGGCCGCAAAATCTTTGAGCATCTGAGAAGTCAGTTTCATTTCGAAAACACCTGTCCTGTGGCATGGACCGAGACCACGCCCGTGCCGGAAAATTTGCCGCACCCCACATCAACCGCTTTCATCGCGCCCGATGCGTCGCGCGCCATCGGACGTTTGAGCGCGTCCAATTGCCACGGCTCACGCTTGCGGAAAGTGTTCTCGAACCGGTTCCCGAGTTTGCCGGCTTTTTCCAGGCGCACCAGACACTCGCGTCCGCACGCCGCCGCGATGCGGTCCGGCTCTTTGCCGCGCCCGTTCGCGAGGAACGCGCCGTTCGGACACACCGCGCACAAACCGATGTCGACCTGTGCCACCGGCATCCCGTGTCCCTGCACATTGAGCGTCTCACACCGATCTAAATGGATCGCGCCGAAGGGGCATGCCGCCGCGCAGCCGCCGCAGTCGCCGCACAGGCTCTTGCCCCTCACCGTGTCACCTTCCAGTTCGGCGTCGGTCAGGATAAAGGCGAAACGCTGGCGGGTTCCAAACTCGGGCGTGAGAATAAAACCGCCCAGCCCCACCTCCCCCAAACCGGCTGCAGTCACCGCGTAACGCGGGTCGATGTAGACGTTCGGCGCGGGACGGTCCGGCGCGACCGGTACGCCCTTGGGCATTCCCGCCTCGTTGTATGCGAAAAGCGGCACCGCCTCAAACCCCTGCTCCTCGATCCAGAGCGACAGGTCGTACGAGGTCTGAGACAGGAAATTGTCCTCCACCCACGTGTAACCGAAGCACTGGTAGGTGCTGCCGAAATTGGTGCCCTCCTCCACGCCGCGCAGCGAGCCTCGGCAGATGCGCCGGCCCAGTACGATCACCGACTTACACTCCGGAAAGATCGCCTCAGGATTCCGCTCCGGCGCAACATCCTTAAACCGCGCCACCGGCGCGATACCCACCAGATCCGCCCCGCACGCGCGGGCTTTCGCTTTCACTTCTTCTGCTGTCATTCTCGTATCCTTCTTAATTACCCATCACTTCAAGTTGGGATGGGGACGTCCCGAGCCCCACCGACTTCTAACTTCTACTTTCTCTCGTATACGGACACGCCATCGAACACGCCTCGAAATTGCAGGGGCGGTACTTGGGGATCGGCGGCTGCTGGCGTAAGGCCGCCTCCAACGTTTCCGCCGTGATCGTCTCCGGCGGCGGCAGGTTCAGCGTCCAGCCTACAAAACCGCACCCCTCGTCCGCGATCAGAGAATAACGCTTGGCCCAGTCGCACCTCAACACATTGATTTTCAGGAAGGTGTCGCGTACGCCTTCAGCCTCCACCGCCACCTCGCCGCCGAACGCCTGCGTGGCGCACGCGGCCACGCAGCGGTCGCCGCATTCCGCGCATTTCCCGGGCGGATATCCAGCCTGCAAAGGATCTTCGCGCAGTTCCCGATCCACGACCACAGCCATGTAGCGCACGTTGGTGCCAAACTGAGGATTCACCAGAAACCCGGCCTTGGCGAACCGTCCCAAGCCCGCGGCCCACGCCTCAAAGCGGTTGGAGAAAAGGTCGGGAATCGCCCCGCGCGGACTTGCGGTCGAGGAGCCGGTGTCGAGCAGGTCCGTGCCGCATACCGCTTTCACGCCCTGCCGCGACAACCATAGGGACAACCGCAATGCGATACGACGAAGATAGTTGAGGTTTTCGTATAAGGCGAAGGCGTACGGCCCCACCGACTCCGCCGGTGTCCGCGCCGTGACCTCCACCGACCCGCGCGGCAGCGCCACGCCGAAAACCAACACCGCTTTTGCGCCCGGCAACAGTCCGGCCGGGTCAGGGACGTCCCGCTTACGTGCCGTGATGACCGGCTCGTACGGTGTGAATATCTGCGACGTGTCTTTTGCGTCCAGCACATCCTCGCCCTCGAACGCGAGCGCCGCCTGGCGCGCCACGCCCTGCAGCCGGCCAATGGAAGTCACGCCCGTCACGTCCGCGCCCAGCCGCCGCGCCTCGGCTTTGAATGCGTCCGTGAAGTCCCCCACGCGCTCGGCCGATGGCGCACAGAACACCAATCCCGTGGACGGCAGTTCCGCATCGGTCAGCACCGTATACGTGAAAAGCGTCTGCCCCTCTGGCACACCCCTGACAGCCTGTGCCACCCCGGCCTCGTTGAGCGCCGTCCCGCCGGTCGCCGAATAGCCCGCACGTTCCAGCTCGCGCGACACGTCATAGCCGGTCTGCAAGGCCAGCTTCTCGGCGGTCTCGCGCAGCCCCCCCGCCGTCAGAGTAATCTCAAGCGCCAGTTCCCGGTCCACGTCCGCGGCATCCCGCACCAGCGCGCTGTCCGCGGCCAGACACACCACCACCGCGCTTTTCGCGCCCGGCAGATAGGCCTTCGAGTCCTCGACCTTCACTCCTGCGGCACGCAGCTCTTCCACCGGCACAGAAAGGATGCAGGACGCGCCGTGCGACTCGGTCAGCGCGCGCAGTTTCTCAAAAACCGCCCGCGACACCAGCCCCGGCTGCGGCACCACATCGCGTTTGCGGCGGGGGCTTTTACAGAAACCCGTGTCGAAATACCGCCGCGCTTTGGGCACGCACGCCTTGAGGCAGCACCCCATCTCGCCGCCGCGGCGTCCGAAGCGCTTGACGTGTTCGAGGATGACCGCCTCGTCCACCTTTTCGGGAATTTCCAGATCGAGGTCAAGGTCGAAGTGCTCGCCCCACGCGCAGCGCCAGAGGTTTTTACGGACGTAACGGTACACGTTCCCCTCAACCTCCATCTCGTTCCACCCGTCGAGCTCTTTGCTGAGGGCGCCCGAAGGGCAGGCTTTTCTGCACAGCATGCAGGCGTCGCAGACCGAACCGGGCACGATCAGCGGCGAGGGCGTGAGCACGGCATCGGTGACGACGGACACATAGCGCTGACGCGCGCCGAACTCCGGCGTGATCGACAACCCAGAGTAACCGAACTCAGAGAGCCCGGCCGCGACCGCCGCGTGCAGGTGCGACATGTCCGGCGCGAAGTGCTCCTTCAGCCCCTTGTATCCCTTGTAGCGCCAAATGTTCGACGAGACGATCGGCACCGCCGTAAAGCCCAGCGATTCAATGAACCGCCCCATGCGGTAGCTCATTTCGTCGAGCCGCATGTTCATGGCGTACTGGATACAGTAAGGCCCGATCTTCTGCGGGTGCTCCTCGCCGCCGAGTTCGATGGCCGCGTCGGGATGATGGATCGCCATGACAACCACCGACCGCGCCGAGGGCAAAATGCCCTGCGGGCTCATCATGACCGGAGCGCCTTTAAAGCGCTCGATATTCGCCACACCGACCAAATCGGCGTTCAGTTCCTTCAGCGCGAACGTCTTCACCCGCGCCGTCAGTGCCGTGTCAGCAGAATATGACATGCCCCGTCTTTCTCCTCTCTGCAAATTGGCTGTCCCGGGATTGTTCAGGCACCACGTCCGCCCCGCCTGTCAGCGTAATCGACTGCGGAGCGGGCGTCAGTCTGCTCTTGATCATCCGCGCTTCCTTCTCGTTCAGCGGCGCGGCCTGCAACACCCCCGCAACACAAAGCGCCGCCACCATCCCTGCCGCCTGCCTGTTCATTGGTTCTCCTTTTTTACCGTCCCGTTAACATGTGGGCGGATCCAAAAAGGAACCGCGTTATTCCGTTGTGATCTTAATGACCCTGATGTCTCCCGGCGGCACCTCGACCGTGATCACATTCCGTTCCCGGCCGATGGCAATCGGGACGTCACCGCGCAATTCACGCGCGCCGGAAACCCGCAGCGCGCGCAGATCCACCGTGACCGTCGCTGTCGCGGAAGGATCCAGCGTTTCCGCAGTTTCGGTAAACTTCGTCACGCCCTTGTTGTTGATCAGATAGACCCACCAGCCGTCCGGCACCTTGTTCAAACCATATTCGATATCGCCTTTGATCCCCACCGGAAGGGCCTCCCTGACAATCCGCCGCATCAGCAACTCGACCAGCGGCGCTTTGGCGGTCGCTGAGGCGCAAAAACGTGCGGGCTCGCGGGGAAGCATGAAGTCCACCGTCGTCAATACAACCCGGCCGCGGCCAAAGGCATTCACGCTCGCGAGAATGCCGCCTTTCTCATCGCGCCAGAACGGCTTCGCCCCGGCGAGTTCGACCGGCTCGTAATCGTAGGGTTGCCCCAACTCGATGGCTGCATCGCCCGCCGGGAAAACACGGCCTTCAACCGGGACAGACTTCCCGCTCGGGATGACGCCGGTGAACCCCTGCGGAAAGCAGCCTCCCGTTTGCCTGCTGTTGACTACCAGGGTCCCGCCCTTCCTGACATAGTCCATCAGCCGTGCGGCCAGAGGGGCTTGGATATCACATTTGCCGAGAAGGATGGCCACCTTGTAATCCAGCAGCGTGTCCAGCCTGACCGGCCCGCTGGGCGGATCAGGCACGAGCACGTCATAACCGTCGCCGAACTCGCTGTTGGCCAGACACCCCTCTTTGCCGTTCTTCACGTCCTGAGTGAAAGGCGCGACCGTATACATGAAGGCGTCGATCATCACGTCCGGGCGTTCCTCCTTAAAACGTGACCACGGTCTCCCGCCATAATTAGGCATACCCTGATTGAATGGCACCAAAAAAGCCACTGGAGCGTAACTCGTCCCCCGGTCCGGGTGCCGCTGCGTGAATGCGTACCATTCCTTCATGGATTCCCCGTGCGGAGCGAGCACCCACTCTCCGGGATTCCCCTCCTGGCGCTGGCAATACGCACGCGGCCAGTCCTCGTGTTGGATGAAACTGGCACCCGCGAAATAGGCCAGATACTTGTCCCGCCGGCTCAGCGAAACCGACATGCCGCACGTCGGCCCAGAGTGTTCTTCCTGGTAGGGCTCGTCGCGGCTCGTCGTACCCAATCCGTTAGGCTCGTTGTTGACCGACCACTTGCCCTTGCTGCTGTAGCCGTTATAAAATGTCGCGATATACCACTGCCACGGCTTGCCGTATTGCCGCGCGGCGCCGCGGGTATAAAACAGCGAGGGTTGGTGACGGTACGGGCCGGTGTTGGTCGTCTCCAAAACCACCATGCCGGCTCCCCATTCAAGCGCATAGTGGTCCAGACACCATGCGGCCCTGAGAAAAATCATTTTCTCCGGATCATCGAAGTAGTAGCGTCTCAGGGCGTCGTAACACGCGCGCAGCCCGGCTGTGGCGCTGTCCTTGTCGTTCCGCGCCCGCGCCAATATCCCGTTCATCCGTTTCACAGCGGTGTCGGAGCAGTGGAACTTCCGGGCAAACGCTTCGGCGTTTTCGCTGTTCAGGCAGGTGGTATATTGATTGTCCCATTCCGAGCCGGCCCAGAAACCCATGAAGTTCGGATACGTTTTTTTCCAGTCCTCATAGAGTCTTTTATCAACGCGGAAGTCCTCCATCACCCGAAACGGCGGGCGTCCGGCCGACGAAGCCACCATGAACGGCACATTCCGGGCAGGCTGGAGCGCGAGCAGCTTTTCACCATTCACCGTAAAGCCGTCGCCCCCCTTTGCGAGAAGGTTTTCGACGTGATACACCTGCGCCGCGTCACGCACCATGGGCTCGTTCAAGACATGTTTTTCCATGGCCTTGGCCTGTGACGACTGCGGAGGCAAA
Organism: Lentisphaerota bacterium; assembly: GCA_022839525.1. Next base: position 6,958 of record JALHET010000136.1, on the reverse strand, counting down.
TGGTTCATGACGTTCCAGAAACGGCGTCCAAGGATTTCCGGAGGCCGTATTTTTTCGGGTGTCCTGAAATCGGTGCGGGTCACCAGACGATCCGCCTCCTGATCCCCAGGCGTTCCGCATCCCCCGCCCAACAGTCCGATTCCGCCCGCAAGCGCAAGCATCGACTTGTCCCATTTTCCCGTCCTCCTTTCTCACCAACTCATCTCCGCCAGCCGCCCCATCACCGCCCGGTACGCCTCCCGTGTGCGTGGCGCGCGGGGTGTCATCTCGATAAGCGGCTTGGCGTAAAAGCCGTCAACAATTTCCTTCATCGGCAAGGCCTTCGCGGGTTTCATCGGACTCTTCGTGTCGCCGCTGGCCACACGCTCATCGACCCATTTCGTGTAGAGCGCCAACTGCGGCAGATAGTACTCGTTGCACAGCTCGTAGATGTATGTCCGGCAATAGCCGTTCTCCGCGTTGCCTTTGAGCGCTTGTTCAAAGCAGGGGTTGAGCGGATGGATGGCCTGGAGTTTGGCCATGGAGACGTTCATCGAATAGTCGTCATGCAGCGCGAGGATATCGCGCAGCGCGGTCAGGATGGCCGTACATCGCCCGCCCGCCGCCTTCACAGCAGCGGCATCGGCCTTGCCCTGCGCCCACTCGCCTTGGGCGATCACATAGCGGTAGAGTGCGTAACTGAAGGTCCGCCCCGCCACAGTCCGCGCCAGATCGATCATGTCGCGGTCGGCCAATGCGTTGCCCGTCCCGTACGGCAACTCCGCCAGCGCACGGCAAAGGGCGGGAACCGCCTTCATCCGGGGTTCCAGTTTCGCGCACTTCGCCAGCATCTCCCCTGTCCGCTCCGGTGTCACCGCACGTCCCGCAAAAGTTGCGAGGCTGCGAAACTCGGGCGGTAATTCGACGTGTGACGTGATCAGCGGCAGCGCCCCCTGCCACGCCTTAAGCATCGGCTCCGCCGCCGCCTGATAGCGGTCGCGGCAAAAGACAGGCAACAGGGCCTCGGGCGTCAGCGTGTCGGGCCGCCAGGCGTTCCTCGTGAAAAACTCCAGCATCAGGCTGTCACTGTGGGAGTTCTCCGGCCAGTAGACGAACCCTTTGCACATCGGGTCGGCGGCTGCGATAGGCATACGTTCGCGGATGGCGCCGTAATTGCCGCGCAACTCGTTCTCCCATTCATAAGCGTGGAAAATGCCGAAGACCCAAGGAAACTTGCCGACCACGCCCCATTCCCTGAAATCAGGCACCTGATCATGCCAATGCGGCAGATCCGACGTATAGTCGAAAATCAGCGTGTTCTCAGGGTTTAACTGATCCAGCAGGCGTTGCACTTCCGGCCCCAGCCATCCCGGGTGATACAAATCCCATGAGGCGATCAGCATGGGTGCCGTCGGATAGTGCTCGCGGAGCTTCGCAATGATCCGCCGGTAGGCATAGAGCTTCACCTCCAGATTGTCCGCGCGGTTGGTGAAAACGTTGCGTTCGGCAAGCCCGATGGTGTGAAACATCTGGGGGCTCCCGTAATGGTTGACGTGTGCCTGCGTGAGTTTCCAGTAGTTGTCGAGGTTGCGGTCGTCCCGGATGTCCCAGACAAGCCCGGTTTTCTCCGCATATCCCTTGGTCGCCTGAGGCGTAAACCCCGGGTTGACCTTTTCGAGAAAGGCGTGCGGCGTGCGGCTATACCAGTGAGTCATGGTGCCGGTGTCTTCCGGATGGATCAGCCCGCGGTCGCGGGCATATTGCAGGATATGCTTGCGGAGTTCTCCGCGATACTGGAGCGGCCACGCGGTCGTCCGGTCGTTGTAGGAGCGCGCGACCGCCTCAGGCAGCGGCGCATTGGTCGGCGGGTACGGAACGATGTCAGGAAACGCTTTCTGATACACGTCGTCCATACCGATGCGCAACATGAAAAGGTTGAGGCGTTTCTTCAGAATCCAATCGATCTCCTGTTCCCACTGCTTCGGCCCCCAGTGTTCCGCCTGAAAGCGGTCGAGACTGCGGTGCGCGAAATAGCGGAGGCCGCGGTAGGCGAAACGCGGCGACTCGCTCACGTCGAGACCGTCCATCCGGATCACCGCCTGTTTCGGGATGATGTCGCCATCCCAGAAATAACGGCATCCCGCCTGCCGCTCGAAGAAGTCGTAGACCGCATAGAGCGTGCCGCGCCCAGTGCCACCCGCGAGAAAGAGATAATGCCGACCATCCTTTTCGGCAGACCTGATCCGGTAGCCGTCCGTGTCCACGCCCACGTCCATCGAAGGAATAATTTTCTGTTCGACGGCAGTCCGGCAGAATGGGTTCACGCTGTCCGACCCGATCACAACAAGATTCGCGGCCGCATCCGGTTCTGTGACAATCGCCAGACGCGTACCCGTCACCGCCTCATAAATCTTCTGGAACTCCTGTGCCGCCACCGCATACGCCGGCGTCGGGGAGACCGGTTTAAGTATCCGCCACTCGGCAGCCCGAACCGTACCGGTGAGCCACACTCCTAATGCCATGCCGAAAACAGCCGTCCGAACGTGTCGCATAATGTCCCCCCATTACGTATGAGTATACTATACATGACATGCGAATTGAAAACGTTTGATTTCGTATCTGGGCTTTTTTCAAACACCCTACCCTCCCCGCGTGACGGGAGAAGGTTTGTTGAAAACCACTCGCATCCGAAAAGGTCTCCCTGCAACACCGGATATATGATCCACCCGTCGGCCTGTGCCCGTGCGGCGTGGCCGTGACCCAGATTCGCGAGCGGGGCATACACGCAAAGCGTGTACGTCTCGCTCAACGGCCACAGCGTGGCATACGCGCCCGAAGCCTTTCATCCGGCCTCCCCGCAGCACCACACACCCTTAAACAGGAGCCTCTTGGGCAAGCAACCGCGCAAGGTATTCGCCATAGGTTGATTTGCGTAAGGAGTCAGCCAACTGTTCGAACTGGGGACGGCCTATGAATCCCATCCGCCAGGCGATCTCCTCAAGACAGGCGATCTTGAGGCCTTGGCGATCCTGTATGGCTTTTACAAACGCCGTTGCATCGGCAAGCGAATCGTGTGTCCCCGTGTCAAGCCAAGCGAACCCGCGTCCCATCACCTTGACGTTCAGGTGCCCCTGCTGCAAATACATGCGGTTGACATCGGTGATCTCGTACTCGCCGCGTGCGGAAGGCTTCAGGTTGGCCGCAATATCAACAACCCTATTATCGTAAAAATAGAGCCCCACCACCGCGTAATTGGATTTCGGCCGCACCGGCTTCTCCTCAATCGTCTCGACTTTCCCCGTATGGTCGAAACTGACCACACCGTAACGCTCGGGATCCGTCACGTAATACCCAAACACTGTCGCACCGTCCGCGGCGTTGGCTTCAACCAACATGCGCCGCAGACCGTCGCCGTAAAAAATGTTGTCGCCTAGAACCAGGCAAACCGGATCACTTCCAATAAACTCTCGCCCCAACACAAAAGCCTGCGCCAACCCGTTCGGCGTTTCCTGAACCTTATAGCTCAAACGCATACCGAGTTGCGCGCCATCGCCCAGCAGTTGCCTAAAGGCGGGCGTCGCTTCAGGCGTCGAGATGATCAACACCTCGCGGATACCCGCAAGCATCAATGTCGACAACGGGTAATAGACCATCGGCTTGTCATAGACCGGCAACAACTGCTTACAGATCACTCGGGTGACCGGATAAAGCCGGGTACCAGCCCCACCTGCAAGGATAATCCCTTTACGTGTCGTCGCCATAACACTCTCCTTATTATTAATTAAAAGTGAACCCGCCGTTTCAGAACTTCCCGGAACGAATCGCCTCAAACACCCGGCCCTGTCATTTCTTCTTCCCAGCACATGCCGCGCCAAGCCGCTGGCCTGCATATTTTTTTTCCCGGATCGGACGCCACCACCAGTCGTTATCGAGATACCACTGAACCGTCTTGACGATACCGGAATCGAAATTCTCCTCCGGCATCCAGCCCAACTCCGTCTTTATTTTGGTCGCATCGATCGCATACCGTTTGTCGTGACCGGGACGATCCTGCACAAACGTGATCAACTCTTTAAATGAGCAAAGGCGGAGTTCCGCCATACGCTTGGGTTGCAGGGCATCCAGCGCCTCGCAAATCGCCTCCACCACTTGGAGGTTGGTCCGCTCGTTGTTGCCGCCGATATTGTAGGTCTGCCCCGACACGCCTTTTTCGAGCACGCGGCACAACGCTTTTGCGTGGTCTTCGACGTAAAGCCAATCGCGCACATTGTCGCCTGTTCCGTAAACCGGAAGCGTTTTCCCGTCCAATGCATTCAGAATGATCAGCGGGATCAGTTTCTCGGGAAAATGGAACGGGCCATAATTGTTGGAACAGTTCGTGATCACCACCGGCAACCCATAGGTGTGATGCCATGCCATAACGAGATGATCCGAAGCGGCCTTGCTGGCAGAATACGGCGATCTTGGATCGTAAGGCGTCGACTCGGTGAAGAGACCTTCCGCCCCCAGAGAGCCATACACCTCGTCGGTCGAGATGTGCTGAAAACGGAAGGCCGCTTTCCCGGGCGAACCCTCCGGTAAATTCCGCCAAAACGCTGTGGCCGCCTCCAGCAGCGTGGCCGTTCCGACGATGTTCGTCTGAATAAAGGCCGAAGGCCCGTCGATCGACCGGTCCACATGCGACTCGGCCGCGAGATGCATCACCGCATCAGGGCGGAACATCTCAAACGCCCGGCCGACCGCACTGCGGTCACAAATGTCCGCCTGAACAAACTGGTAGAGGGGATTGTCCGCCACGCTCTTCAGGGACTCGAGATTGCCGGCATAGGTCAGCACGTCGACATTGAGAACCCGATAGTCAGTCCCCCGCAGCAAGTGGCGAATCACCGCCGAACCTATGAAACCGGCTCCCCCCGTAACCATGATTCTCCGCATACCTACACCATCCTATTCGTCATCGGTCATCGACACATCAACGACGTCCTGCCGGACGGATACCCTCGACGGCGTAAGGTCGTCATCGTCATCCACTGCCGCACCTCCAGAACCGGGTGCTTTTTTCTCACCCATTCGCATCTTCTTTCCTTGTCCGTACGCGCCATACCGCGACGTGTACCGGTAGACGTAACGGTAATGATAATCATACTGGCTGAATTGGTTGCGGCGCCCAAAGTCCAAATCATTCACGATCACGCCAATCACACGGGCACCGGACTCTGTCAGGTGGCGGGCCGCATGCTTGATCGGCTGGAAGCGTGTCCGGTCAGGGCAGCACATGATCATCACCGCATCGACGAGTGAGGCGAGCACCATGACATCACCGACGATGCCAAAAGGCGGCGAATCGATAACCACACGGTCGTAATGCTCGCGTGCCCACGAAAAGAAGTCTACAATCACGCCACTGCCCATGAGAGTAGCCGGACTCAATTCCGAGGACGCCTTGGAAAACACGATGTCAAGGTTCTCGTAGCCGGAAGGAGTCGGCAATGTTTCAAACAGCGACACATCCGCTTTGGCCAAAGTGTGCGGCAGGCTTTGGAAATCCGTATTCTTCTTCTCAAAAATCTTCGCGAGCCGCGGACGGCGCATATCGAAGTCGACCAACAACGTCTTCTGCCCGCTTTGCGCGCACGACATCGCCAAACCACACGAGGTGATTGTCTTTCCCTCCCCCGGCTGCGTACTCATACAGAGCAGGACTTTCGACATTTCCTGATAACGGGGTGAGTCCAGCAAATTCCTGAGCCCGGCGATCGCCTCGGCAAACTGAGAAAACTTGTCGTCCGCCACCAAACGGGCTAACTGCTCGCGTTTCTTGCGGCGGACATGCGGCAACACGGCCAACGTCTTGAGACGCAAGCGCTGCTCGATATCCGAAATGCCGACGATTTTATCCTCCAGATGATCGAGGATGAGCACAAACACAATGCCGAGAACCAGCC
>JALHET010000136.1:0-993 GCA_022839525.1 Lentisphaerota bacterium | reverse complement strand
CGGCCCTGCCGGGAAAATGATCAAGGGGTTCGGCAAAACGGGTTTTTTCGGACGAAACGCCTGTTCAACCTGTTTAACAATCGCCGTGTTCTCGTCGGAAGCCAACTGCGCCTCACGCGTTCTCTGCAAAAGCGCCTTGTAACTGATATCCGCCACCTCACGCTCGCGCTCCAACTGCTGGAGTTTCATCTTGGCCGAGACAATTTTCAACTCGAGATCAGAGAGTTTTTTGGTCAGTTCATCGCGTTTAGGCGTGAGTTGCGCTAACTGGCGCTGCAAAAGATCAAGATTCGCTTTGCACGTTTCAAGCGCACGGAAAACCACATCCGCGAACTGCTGTTTGTAGACCTCGACCTCCTTCTCTTTCACTTTCACTTCCGGATGGTTGGCCGTATACCGCGCCAACAGGGAGTTTTTCTCTGCCAGCGTTTTTTGGAACTGCTGATACGCCTCTCCGATCTCACCCGAACGCGGGACGGAGTCCGGCAAAGTCCCGAACTTCTCAGGTTCGTTCTGGATGGTTTCAAGGGTTTTACGCAGCTCAGTCGCTTTGGTAATTTCTCCCTCCAGCACCAGAATATCACCGTTGATCTTGCCCAATGCCTGTTGCGAAGCTTCAACTTCATTCGCCATGAAATCCACCTGATTCGCCACGCGGAAATCCAACATCTCTTTGTCCGCACGCTCCAGATTGCGTTTCTGCTGTTCCGTGGTGGTGGAGAGCCAAGAGACGGCCACTTCAGATTCGTTCCGGTTCTGATCCGAAGTGAACAACTCAGCCGCTTTCGCATAGGCGTTTGCCAAATCCGTAGCCAACTGCGGATCGGTTGAACGCACCGTGATGCGGATCAGACGGGAACGCCGCTGCAAGGTCATCTTCGAATCGACCAACGTCTTGATTAACTCCTCATCCGTGACCGTCGAACTGGGGTAATCGCTGCGGTACTGGCTGACGATCTGATCGATCACCGCCCGGCTGCGCAACCGCGCCAA
>JALHET010000003.1:8240-48200 GCA_022839525.1 Lentisphaerota bacterium | reverse complement strand
TTTCAGGTGCTGCGTGCAGGCCTGTTCCATCTCTAACTGGGCCTGTCGATTTTTGGGGTCGACATAATCGAATATTTTTTCTCCCGATGCACGTGTATCCTCTTCTATCTCGGTGTAGAGGTACTCGTTGACATGCACGAGTGGGTTCTTCTGCGACACCTTGAGCCTGAGGTCGTAGAGGCCGGCAAACGTGTAGTTTTCGCTTTTCATTCTCCTGACCGCTTTCTTCAGTGCCTTCGCATTGTAGAGGAGCAGTGAGCCGAAGTTGAAGTCGTCGCGCAGACTGCCCTCCTGGTAGTCGATCACCGGATGGTTTGTCTTATTCCCGTTGCTGATGGCGTAGTAGTCGGCATAGACCATTCCGGCCTGCGTATCTTCCGCGATACGGGTCATTCGTTCAAGTGCGAAGTAACCGGGTCTCAGCACGGTGGACTTCTGATAGATGAGCGTGTAGTCGGTATTCGATTTCTGCGCGATCTTTTTTATCGTGGCACTGCTGTGGAGCGTGTCGATGGTGATATTGCCACACCCCTTGATTGTTTCCTTGCTATTGTCGGGCGTAAGCAAATAGATCTTGTCTATCGACTCCGATTGTCTGAGTTCTTCCACCGTTTTCTTTGCCTGTTCAGGTTCTGAGAAGAGGATAAATGCGTTTATTCTAATATTTATATTCTTCGGCTAACAGGCTGGAGCGGGATCTTACAGGTTGCAAACACAAGAAGCATTTATGGAACAAAAGAATTCACCGGTCAACATCATCTGCCTGAAATGGGGAACCCGTTATGGCCCCCACTACGCGAACGCGCTCTATGCGGGAGTCAAGAAACATCTGCACCGGCCTTTCCGCTTCATCTGTGTGACCGAGGACGGCACCGGTCTGCATGACGGCATCGAAACGGCACCCATTCCGGTTAACCCCGGGATGACGATCAAATGGCCCAACGTGTTTCTCAAATTGCTCATCACGGCGGACGGCTTCGCGAACCTGAAAGGCCCCACGCTTTTCTGCGACCTCGACGTCGCCATCATCGACGACATCGACTGTTTCTTCGACTATCTGCCGGGCAAAAACTGTATCATCCACAACTGGATCGAGATGCGGAAACAACTTTTCCGTAAAGCACCCGACATCGGCAATTCGTCGCTCTTCCGGTTTGAGGCCGGACAGTCCCAATACATCTGTGACACGTTCCTCCGCGAGATGGACAAGGCCGTCAACCCTTCCCTGTTCCGCACAGAGCAGGCTTTCCTGACTTACGCGATGCGCGAACACCACTGGTGGCCTGACACCTGGGTCAGAAGTTTCAAGCGCCACTGCATGTGGGCTTTCCCGTTCAACCTGTGGCTGACACCACGACTTCCTGCCGGAACAAAAGTCCTTGTCTTCCACGGCAGACCCGATCCTGATCAAGCGGTGAAAGGATACCGGGGCTCACGCATCCACCAGCATGCATTGCCCGCCTCCTGGATCGCGGAGTATTGGAGCCCATAAAAAGAAACAGGGGACTGTCACCTTCTCTCAGCATGCATGTCCCCCTCTGAGGAGAAGAACGTGTCGCGTAGCCGTTTGAGATAGCGCGAACAACGCCGCCGCACCTTGCAGCGGACATAGGGTCTGATCGACGATAGCCCGGGAACCAGCGCCCTTCCCTGCGGCTCGAAATCCACAATACGCAACCTGAACGTGCCGGGTCCCGTCCACTGCACCATCACGTTGGGCGGATCGTAAAAACAAACCGCGTGTTCGGCCAGCCGGGCAAACAGACGCTCGACCGCCTCGTAAAGCTGATGGCGCAACCGCCCGTCTGTCACCCGCCCCATTTCATGGATGACCCGCTGAATCGGCGAACCGTCCGCGTTCTGGATCAGGCTTTCACGAATGCCCCACCCCCGGTTAGGCGAATACACGGGCGTGATCTCTTCAGGAAAGACCGCAAAAAGATCCGGCGGCAACCTTTTCCGAAGAGCCTGATGGTAGCGCCACTCCTGACAGTTCGCGTTGTTGAGAACGATGAACCGGGACATCCAGATGTGGAACCGCACACCGAGCGTCGTCTTGCGCGTATATTCCGAAGGGAGGCGGTAGAACTTGACGCAGAAGGGCTCACCCGGCAGACGGTAACAGCGCCGCCGGCTGCCCTCGCCGATCAGACTCCCTAATGAATCGTATTTTGACATTAAACATCCTCTGTCCGCAGCAATCGTAAAAACCCGCACCAGAGGCGGGTGTCCGTCTCGCCCTGCGTAAGGCCACCCCTAAATGTCAAATTGCGTCCCTTTTAAAATAGAAAAAAAGAACGCGATGCGCCGACTGCGGTTCAGTTACTCTCGACGCCTCACGCCGGAGACAGGGGTGGCTCTTTCTTCAGCGAGGAAATTTCTTCTGTGGGCGAGGGTTTTTCCACTGGTTCAACCGACTCGTCCGCGGGCACGGGCGTTTCCGGAACTGCCGGAACATCCGCCTCATCCGCAACGGGCGGCTCCTCAACGGGTTGAGCCTCAGGCGCGCTCACGGTATCTTCTTCCTGCCGCCGACCCCCGCCCTGCTGCCTTCCCGCCTGTTTTTCGCCCGGCAGGAAACGGAACACGGGATAATCGAGCGGGCTACTGAGCACGTCGTTATAATACTCGACCACATGCCCCTTCTCCACCAGCCACGCGAGCTGCACCAGCGTCTCCTTGACCTTGGCCTCGTCGCCACCCGCCAATGCTGTGACCATCTCCGCCTTGGTACAGGCCGGATGCTCATCCACATAGGTCAACACCTCGCGCAACGCCTGCACCGCATGTGCGGGGTCAAGCACCGTCGGCGCCTTGAGCATCACGAAATCCTGCCCTTTCGGGTCATTCACGCGGAACAGGTAAAGTTTGCGGTGACGGAACGCTCCGCGCAATGCGAAGAAGAGCGAGGCCGGAAACCGGCGCTCGCGGTTGAGCGTATCCTTCAGCGCGAAATAAAGCGGACGGCTCGGGGTCTGCAGCGCAACCGCCGCCGTACAGATCAGATGCCGCACGCCCGCGATCTGCCCGGGAAGAATCTCGCGCATGAACACCAATTCCGCCACGTCACGCTCCATGGGCGGGGCTTTCGGCGCGGGATCCGCTTCGGCGTCTGCCCCGTCAGCCGCGTCCCCCGCCTCAGGCGCGGCAGGTTCAACAACCGTCGGCATCGCGTCTTTACGGCGGTAAATCTTTTTCTTGGTACACTGCTGCCGCCACTGCTCGATCACCTCCGGATCGCGCACCGTTTCGATCCGCGCCCGGTACCCCTCTTCCGACATGTTGGGGTAACGCGTCCGCAACATCTCGTGCACCTTGAAATTAAAGCTGTGGTGGTTCGGCGGCCCGAGCAGCATACCGCTCAACCCGCACCGCGCGACACAGACAAACGTGCCGGACGGCGGTTCGCACGAAACCTCCTCCACCTCGAAAAAATCATCCATGTGCCGGTTGACCAGATGCGCACGGATCTCCTCTTCGGAGAGCGCGGGCAGCCCGCACACCTTGCATTGAAAAAGCGGCTGCTGCTGATCCTTGACCGGCGCCACACGGATCAGGCAGGAGGCGGGGTTGTCGAGGAACAGCCAAGCGATGTCGCGCAACGGGAACGCGCGATGGGAAGTCTGGATGCGTCGGATGACCGCGCCCAGAGCCCTTTGTTCGGGCAACACGCGGATTTCGAGCGGCAACGGCGGCGGCATCTCGGAACGCGGGAAACGGAAATCGCGGCGTTCGCGTTCGGGACGAGCCCCTTGATCGGGGCGCGTTCCGCGCAAATCGGCAACCGCCGCACGCGATTCGGGACGCGGCATATCCGAACGGGGGTCACGCTCAAACTCGCGCCTCCTCGGTGGGGGCCTGCGATCCGGCCTGCGGCGGTCAACGCGGTCATCCCCGTCGCTCCGCGGACGGCGGCCACGCCCCCGGTCGCGTCCGTCAAAACGGGTCTCGCCCGTATCACCATCCTCAAACCGGTCGTTCTGATAGCGTTTGATATTCGCATCCGGGGACGTGCGTGCCCAGCTCGGCGCAAAATTCAAATCCAACACAACCCCGCCGCCATCCTGACCAGCCGCCTTCGTCTCTTCATTCTCGCTCATGGTTACGTCATGTTACCTTTTGTCTGACCGTACGGTCAATGTGATTTGTCACACTGCGCCCGCCGCTACCGCAGCCAGCAACCCACCGTTAAGAAGAATCGTTTTCTGACGGACGCTCAATGCGGTGGAAACTGTAAACGTCGTGCCTTGCGTCACGTTCCGGACCGTCACCTTGCCGGCGCCGGCAACCGCCTCGCGCACCCCATCCAACACCAGCCGGTCCCCTTTCGCAACCGTGTCGTAGTCCGCCGGATTATCGAAAATGAAAGGGACAATGCCGAAATTGATCAGATTCGCAAGGTGAATGCGCTCAATGCTCTTGGCCACCAGCGCCTTCACGCCGAGGTACATCGGGCACATCGCCGCATGCTCGCGGCTCGACCCCTGCCCGTAGCTGTCGCCCGCCACAATGATGTTGCACAGCCCGGCGTCACGGTTTGCCACAGCGTTCGCATAAAACGCCGGATCCACATGCTCGAACACGTATTTCGCGTACTGCGGCACGTTCGAGCGGTATTTGAGCCGCGCGCCGGCCGGCATGATATGATCGGTCGTCACCTTGTCCCCGACCTTGATCACCGCCACCCCCTCCACGGTCACGGGCAGCGGCTTGCCGGACGGCACCTGCCCGATGTTCGGGCCGCGCGCGATCGCCGTGCCGGGCACTCCCCTGCCCGCAGTTTCGCGGAACAGGAACATGCTGTCGTCCACCCCGAACGCTGCGGGTTCGGCAACCCCCTCGGGCAGAGACGGCAGCAAGCGCGGATCGGTGAACACGCCCGCCAGCGCCGCCGCAGCCGCCGTTTCCGGACTCACCAGATAAACCTGAGCGGACTGCGTCCCCGTGCGCCCCTCAAAATTCCGGTTGCTGGTGCGCAGGCTGACCGCACCGGTTCCCGGCGACATATGATTGCCGATGCAGAAGCCGCACGCGTTCTCCAGAATGCGCACACCCGCTGCCACGAGATCGGTGAGCAACCCCTCACCCGCCAGCATCGCCACCACCTGGCGCGAACCTGGCGCCACACCGACTTCCACGTCGGGGTGAATCTTTTTCCCGCGCAACATCAGCGCCACGGTCTTGAGATCCCGGTACGACGAGTTGGTGCAGGAACCGATCAGCACCTGATTCACTTTTCTGCCGGCCAGCGAAGTGACCGTCGCAATGTTTCCCGGCGAATGCGGGCAGGCCGCCATCGGCTCGACCAAGCCCAAATCGACCTCCAGCACGCTGTCATACCGCGCGCCCCCGTCAGCCTTTAATTCGACCCAATCCTGACTGCGGCCCTGCGCCTTCAGAAACGCCAGCGTCGTCGCATCACTCGGGAAGACCGACGTGGTCACGCCCAGTTCCGCACCCATGTTGGCGATGGTCGCGCGTGCCGGCACACCAAGCCCCGCCACACCCGGGCCGCCGTACTCCAGCACGCGGCCCACGTTGCCCTGAGTCCCGTAAACCTTCAGCACGTTCAGGATCACGTCTTTGGCCGACACGCCGGGCTTGAGTGCCCCGCTCAGGCGCACCAGCGTAACCTTCGGGCAAGTCAGGTAAAACGGGCCGCCGCCCATCGCCACCGCCACATCGATCCCGCCCGCGCCGATCGCGATCATCCCGATACCGCCGCCGGTGGGCGTGTGGGAATCACTGCCCAGCAGCGTTGCCCCCGGTTTGCCAAAACGCTCAAGGTGGAGCTGGTGGCAGATGCCGTTACCCGGCCGCGAAAACACAATGCCATAACGCTGCGCAACGCTTTTCAGGTAGGCGTGATCATCCGCGTTCTCAAACCCCACCTGAATCGTGTTGTGATCCACATAGCTCACGGCCAGATCGGCCTTCACGCGGTCGAGGCCCATACTCTCGAACTGCAAATACGCCATCGTGCCGGTCGCGTCCTGCGTCAGCGTCTGATCCACGCGGATCGCAAGCTCGCAACCCGGTTCCAGCTCACCCGCGACACGGTGCGCGCCCAAAACCTTCTCAACAATGTTCTGCGCCATACCCCTCGCATCCCTCTCACTTGCTCTGTTTCGCCCACGAATCCTTCAGCGCGACCGTGCGGTTGAAGACCGGTTTCCCCGGCTTTGAATCGATGGGATCCGCACAGAAGTAGCCAATCCGCTCGAACTGGAATTTCTCGCCCGGGGAAACCGACGCCAACGCTGGCTCGGCATACGCCGTGACGACCTTTAAAGAGTCGGGATTGAGGAACTCGACAAAATCGCGCCCGGCGTCGCCCAACGGATCCGGCACCGTGAAGAGCCGGTCATAGAGGCGGGCCTCCACCGGCACCGCATGTGCTGCGGAAACCCAGTGGATCGTGCCCTTGATCTTGCGCCCATCCGCCGCGTTGCCGCCTTTCGAGTCCGGGTCATACGTGCCGTGGATCTCAGTGATCACGCCCGCCGCGTCTTTCGTCACATGCGTGCAGGTGAAGAGACAGGCCGCACGCAACCGCACCTCCTGCCCCGGCGCCATGCGGAAAAACTTTTTGGCGGGGACTTCCATGAAGTCTTCGCGCTCGATATACACCTCGCGCCCGAACGGCACCTGCCGCGTGCCCGCGCCGGGATCTTCGGGATTGTTTTGCGCCTCCGCGTATCCGGTTTGGTTTTCAGGATAGTTGTCGATCACCACTTTGACGGGATCGAACACCACCATGCGCCGCAACGCCCGCTTGTTCAGATCGTCGCGCAGACAGTGCTCCAGCAGCGCAACGTCCGTTTCGCTCTCATACTTAGAAACGCCGATGCGCTCACAGAAATCGCGGATCGCCTCCGGGGTGTAGCCGCGCCGCCGCAGACCGCACACGGTCGGCATGCGGGGATCGTCCCAGCCGTTCACGTGTTTCTCCTGAACAAGCTGGAGCAACTTGCGTTTGCTCATCACCGTATAGGTCAGGTTCAGCCGCGCAAACTCGCGCTGCTGCGGCCGGATCTTCACGCCGTTACGCACAACCAGCAGCCCCATCTCGTCCATACGGTCGACCACCCAGTCGTAGAGGGGGCGGTGAACCTCGAACTCGAGCGTGCACATCGAATGCGTCACGCCTTCAAGCGCGTCCTCGATCGGATGCGCGAAATCGTACATCGGATAGATGCACCATGTGTCGCCCGCGTGGTAGTGCGGCACGTGCATGATGCGGTAGATCACCGGGTCGCGGAAATGGATGTTGGGCGAGGCCATGTCGATCTTCGCGCGCAGGCACAGCGTGCCGTCCGCAAACTCGCCCGCCCTCATCCGGCGGAACAGCGCGAGGTTCTCTTCCGGAGCCCGGTTGCGGGTCGGGCTCTCCTTCCCCGGCACCGTCGGAATACCGCGGTACTCTTTCCACTCCTCCTGCGTGAGACCGCACACGTACGCATGGCCGCCGATGATCAGGTTCTCGGCAATCTCATACATTTTGTCGAAAAGATCCGCCGCGCTGTAAAAGCCCTCACCCCAATCGAACCCCAGCCACCGGATGTCCTGCTTGATGCTTTCGACGTACTCGTCCGACTCTTTCGACGGGTTCGTGTCGTCCATGCGCAGGTTGCACTGGCCGCCAAATTCTTGAGCCATGCCGAAATCGATACAGATCGCTTTGGCGTGTCCAATGTGGATGTACCCGTTCGGCTCGGGGGGGAAACGCGTCACCACCAGTCCGCCGGTCCGGCCTGCCGCCACATCTTCCGCGATCCACTGTTTCAGGAAATGCCGGCTGGTATCCGACTCTTTGCCCGTCTCACCCGCACTCATATTGCAAAACCTTTCATGATTGGTCTGAGGGCTTCATAATCCTGTAAATCATGTAATCTTGTCAGAAAGGGATTCATGTAACGTCTTCTCTCTTAACTCCTCGCTTCTCGCTACGGCCGCCAGACCCTCACCTTCACCCGCTTCCGTCCCCACTCCTTCGCATCTTCGTGCGAGGAATACCAAAGATCCAGCCGGTTGCCGGTAATCTTACCGCCCCGGTCCTCCACGCGCCCGTACCCATACCCCGGAACATACACGATGGTCCCGAAGGGCAACACCGCCGTGTCTGCCGCAACCGTCCTGTGCCGGGCGCGCGTGCCGCTGGCCGTGACCCCGACCTCTTTGGGCTTGCCCTTGTTCTGCCCGCTGCTGATCACCGGAGGCCCGAGGCCGAACCAGCCCCGCTCCCAACTGCAGCAGATCCCGCAGTTGCAGTAGCCCGTCACTTCCATGTCCATGACGACCGAAGGTTTTCCCCCCGGCGGACGGATCCGCTCGCTCAGGCACCCGGACCACCAAACCAACAGCGGTATTGCGGCTCCGGCCAGAACAGCCAGCAACCGCTTGCGCAACAGCGTTGGCATACTTCTCTTGTGCGGGTTAAACATATAAATGCAGTGTATCAGAAGCCAGACGCACCCGCAATGCCGAGCAAGCAACACGGGAGCGCGCATCACGGACTTGATAGCGATTCAGATGAGATCAAGCCCTGCCATCGTCCGCCGCTACCGGATCCACCCGAAGCGGGGCGAGGTGAGGGGCCAGTAGACCACAGTGGCCGGCCCCAGCAGATTACGCTCCGGTACCGGCCCCCAGTACCGGCTGTCAAAACTGTTGAACGAGTTGTCGCCCATCGCGTAATACTGGTCGCCCTTCAGCGTCACCGCGTCGCTCTCGTCAGCCAACGACCGCCCGGGCAGGAAGACCTGCCGCGTGCCGCTCGGGTTGAATCCCGCATACGCCGGCCCCTTCGGCCACACCTTCTCTTTGCGCGCGATCTGCCCGATGCGTTGCGGCTCCGTCACAACCGCGCCGTTCACCAGCAGGTTCGGCGGCTTGATCTGCAGCGTCTCGTTCGGCAAACCGGTCATGCGCTTGATGTAGTGGGTCCCCTGCTGCAGCGCCGTGATCCCCGACGTGGAGAAGACCATCACCTCGCCCCGCTTCGGGTGCGAGAAGTTCCACTTCCAGCGGTTCACAAAAACGAAGTCTCCAGAAATCACCACGCCCGACCAGAGCACGTCGCCCACCCTGACACTCTCGCCGTTGCTGACTCCGCCCTTGAGCCTGACCGGGCGCCGGTAAACGTCGGTCTCGACCGCGTCGTTCGGCACATAGTGCGGCATGCCCGCCACAACCACCGGCATGTACCCGGGCTTCTTGCTGCCCTCCCCAGACATAAAGTGTACCGTGCCTGCAGCCTTCGCCCGCACAACCTTAAACGACTCACCGGTCACCAGCCACTTCGCGAACTTGAGCGGCTGCCTGTCCAGCAACGTGGCCTTCGACGGATCGCGCGTCTCGGAGTGGATGCCGTACAACGTGGGCTGCATCGACCCCGTGGGTATCTTGAACGGCTGGTAAAAATAGGCGCGGAACGCCATCGCCACCGAGATCGCCACCACCAGAACATCGAAATTCTCGCGCCAGCCGGCCAGCCGCTTGGGCGGGTTGAGCTTGCCCAAACACGCCTCAAGCTCCACACCCGCAGCCTCCATCGCCGCGATGTCCTGTCCCCGATAAGCCTCCTTGACCTTCTGGACATGCCCGTCCAAAAAGGCCAGTTCCCCCGCATTCATGATATCTTCCCGGCCGCACCGCAGCGTCCTGGCATGATGCAAAAGCGCCTTGAGCTGTTTCCTGATTTTCCGTCTCGCAAAAAAGTTCATCGTTTTCCCCTGTTCAGTCATGGCCTGCCGCATCCCCTACGCGTCCGTCGCCGTCCCCTTGAGCACCGAAATGAACGCCGACTGGGGCACATGGACATGACCGAACTCCTTCATGCGCGCTTTGCCGGCCTTCTGTTTCTTCAGCACCTTCTGCTTGCGCGTCACGTCACCGCCGTACAGTTTGGCCAGCACGTCCTTGCGGAACGGCCGGATATCCTCGCGCGCGATAATGGTGCGCCCGATCGCCGCCTGAACCGGGATTTTGAACATGTGCGGAGGGATTGTCTCGGCCAGCGCTTTGCACATCTGCCGCCCGCGGGCCACCGCCTTGCTGCGGTGGACCATGCAGGAGAACGCATCGACGATCTCCCCGTTCAGCAGGATGTCCATCTTCACGATGTCGCTCACCTGATATCCGCACGGCTCGTAGTCCATTGACGCATACCCGCGGCTCACGCTTTTGAGCATGTCATGGAAATCGATCAGAATCTCGTTCAGCGGCAACAGGCAGGAGAGGATCACGCGCTTGGCGTCCAGACTTTCCGTGGCCGTGACCTCGCCGCGCCGGTCCAGCACGATCCGCATCACGTCCCCGATGCACTCGCTGGGGCAAATGATCGTGGCCCTGATGACCGGCTCCTCGATCTGCTCAATCCGCGAGACATCCGGAAGATGGATGGGGTTGTCAATCTCCATGGCCGTGCCATCGCGCAACTGAAGTTTGTAAATGACCGACGGATGCGTGCTGATGAGATCCAAATCGAACTCGCGGCGCAACCGCTCCTGCACCACCTCCATGTGCAGCAAACCCAGAAAGCCGCAACGGAACCCGAAGCCCAACGCCACGGAACTCTCGGGATGGAAGGAGAACGCCGAATCGTTCAGGTGCAGCTTCTCCAGCCCCGTCCGGACTTTCTCGTAGTCGTCGGTGCTGACCGGATAGACGCCGCTGAACACCATCGGGTGAACATCTTTGAATCCCGGCAAAAGCTCCGTTGAGCCGTCCTTAAGGCGCGTCACCGTGTCGCCGATCTTGATGTCAGCCGGATCCTTGATCGTGCCGACCAGATACCCCACCTGCCCCGCCTCCAACACGTCGACGGGCTTCTGGTCCGGACTGAAAATGCCGACCTCGCGCAACTGCGTGGTCTGCCCGCTGCTGATAAAGAGAACCGAATCGCCCGCCCGGAAACTGCCGTCCACCACCCGCACGTAGGTGATCACCCCGCGGTAGATGTCGAAGACCGAATCGAAAACCAGCGCGCGCAGCGGCGCATCCCTGCCCCGCGTCACCGGCGGCCGGATCCGTTCGACCACCGCCTCCAGAACTTCCGGCACGCCGAGCCCCGTTTTGGCGCTGATGAGCAACGGGTGATCCATCGGGATACCAAGAACCTCCTCGACCTGGTGCGTGACCTCCGCCACGTTCGCGCTGGGCAGGTCGACCTTGTTGAGCACCGGCACAATTTCGAGGTTGTTCTCGATCGCGAGGTAGGTGTTCGCCACGGTCTGCGCCTCCACACCCTGCGCCGCGTCCACCACCAGAATGGCACCCTCGCACGCCCCCATGCTGCGCGACACCTCGTAGGTGAAATCCACATGCCCGGGCGTGTCGATGAGATTGAAGCGGTAGGACTTTCCGTTCTTCGCCGTATACACCATCGAGACCGGATGGGACTTGATCGTGATGCCGCGCTCGCGCTCCAGATCCATCGCGTCGAGCGTCTGCTCGCGCATGTTCCTCAGCTCGATCGTCTTCGTCGCCTCGAGGATCCGGTCCGACAGCGTGGTCTTGCCGTGATCGATGTGCGCGATGATACAGAAATTGCGGATGTTATCGAGTGTCTCTTCCATAGGCTCCCGCGCACCCTTCACGCATCCGCACCACCGCCGCGGCCATGTCGTCCTGCCTGAACATGAAACTGCCGGCGACAAACTGGTTCGCACCGCGCTCCGCGCACTGGATCGCCGTCTTGTCGTTGATGCCGCCATCCACCATGATATCCAGCCCCGGAAGCCCGCGTGCCGACGCATAGCGCCGCAGCGCGGCGATCTTGGGCAAGACCTCGCTCATGAACGCCTGCCCGCCGTACCCGGGATTGACCGTCATGAACAGCACCTCGTCGCACAGCGGCACATACGGGTAAAGAGCCTCCGCAGGCGTCTGCGGACGCGCGACCAGACCCGAACGCACGCCCCGCCGCCGGATCGCGGCAAGCCCCTGCCAGACGTCGCAGTCCGCCTCGATATGGAACTGCAGCGCGTCCGCGCCCGCGTCGATAAACCGGTCAAGGTAGAGATCCGGACGCATCATCATCAGGTGGACATTGCGGAAAAGCCCGGGAGAAACCCGCTTCGCCAAAGCCACCACGTCCGGCCCGAAACTGAGGTTCGGCACAAAATGCGCGTCCATGATGTCGAGGTGCAGCGCGTCCGCACCCGACGCGGCGACCCGGCGGATCTCATCGGCCAGACGCCCGAAGTCCGCCGCCAGCAAAGATGGAAGAATCTGAACCTTCATAAGCACTCCAGTATAAAGGAACACCGCCCCCAATGCAAACGCGGCGTTCGTCGGCCAGCACTTCTCAATTTGGCCGCCTCCTTCGGTCGGGACGGAGCCCGCCCCTCCTGTTCCCTCGAAGTACCTTTGTTTTCAATGTTGGAGGGACGACCTCCGTGTCATCCAGGGTTTGGAAAGAGGCCGATTTTAGAGTTCTGGTTTTCCGTCACGATTTGCGGAATGCCGGAAGCGCCAATGCGGCCAGCACGAGCAGCCCGCCCGCCAGCAGGCTGGCCGCGTTGACGGACTCGCGGAAAACAAACAGCGAAACCAACATCCCCAGAGGGATTTTGACGTTGTTCATAACCGCCAACACGCCGGGCGTAACCCGGCGCGCGCCGGAGTTCCACAGGAAGTAGCTCAACCCGGAAACCAGCACCCCCAGATAGAGCACCGCCCCCGCTTGCCCGGCCGACAGGCGCGGCGCGAACCGCACCGCGTCCCATGCCCCGAACGGCAACAGCGCGGCGAGCCCGCCAAGGTATAGCCAGAAGAACACATGTCTGTCCGCCACCGGACACTTCGCCGCGCTCACGGCCTCGCGGTAGGCGAGCTGCCCCAAGGCGAAACAGAGGTTCGAGACCTCGACCAGCAAAAAGCCGGTCAGCGGCACCTCCGACGCGCCCCCCCGCCACAGGATCACCCCCGCGCCGCAGACCGAAAGCAGGGCGGCCGCCAAGTTGCCCCCGTTGAAAGACCGCCGGAGCAGATCGTTCACCACAGCGACATACACAGGCGTCATCACCGTGAAAAGCGCCACCTCGTGCGATTGGAGGTAATTGAAACTCGCCATGTACGCGAGCGACATCAGTCCGAACTGGACCATGCCAATACCGAAAAGCGCCGCGCCCGTCTTCAGGGGGACGCGCCGCGCAAACGGCAGGAAAACGGCGGCGGCCACCGCCAGCCGCACGGCCGCCAGCCACGCCGGCGGCAGCCCGGCCAACCGGTTGCCGATCAGCCCAAACGAGAAACTCCAGATGACGGACGCCACAAACAGTTGCAACATGCCCCCGTTTGTACCAAAACCACCGCCGGAGACGCGAGTTCATTTGACACTCCGGTTACGGAAAAGCAATAATGCCCGTTACGGATAAGGGAGGTGCCGATGATCTCGTACAAACTCGTCATGCCCGAGCACATGAACCAGTACGGCCTTCTGTTTGGCGGCAACCTGCTGAAATGGGTGGACGAAATAGCCTGGATGGCCGTCAGTCTCGACTATCCCGGTGCGCGGTTCGTGACCATCGGCATGGATCGCGTAGAGTTCAAGAAAGGGGTGACCGGCGGGTCGATCCTGCGGTTCACAGTCAACCGTCAGCGTGTGGGACGCACCTCGGTGACCTACGCCGTAGGGGTCTCCCGGCGCGAACTGCACCAGAGCCAAGAAGACACGATCTTCACCACCGACATCACGTTCGTCCGGGTCAACGCGGACGGGGAGAAGATACCGGTCAACACCGGAGTGTAGCCGAAACTGATCCGCCTCGCCTCGCCATAACGTCCCCTTACCCCAACCGTACCAGACCCGCACCGTCTATTTGCCGAATGTATAAATACCCCTCGCCCATGATCCGCTTCAGTGCCTCAACCGTTCGCGCGCCACATCCCGTATGGGCCGGCCGCCGAGTTCGAGATCCTCAATCACTCCCAACCCGCGCCAGACGCGCACCACGACCACACCCTCTTGCTTGTCGCGTCGGCTGGCGTCGCGGTAGGCGTTTTCCGCCTCTGGCGCCAGCTTTTCTTCCATGTAGAAGCGATCAAAGGGCAGCGCAAAGCGGACACGGTATTGACCCGTTGGCACACTCGTTGTGTCCCTAAAACGCGCTGCCCGCGCAATGCCGTTGGTGCTGGCGGGAAGTTGGCGATACTCTCTCCAGCAGTGCAAGACGCGCGTCTGAATGTAGATCGCCTCCGACTCGGGACGCGGCGTCAGGCGCTTGATCACGTTGTAACCATTCGTTCCTTCGCCGATGACTGCATAAATGCGCTGTCCGCGCACATACTCGCGATCACATAACAGGCTGTTCGCCTCCGCGAGGTTCAGCGCCACATAGCGGCCGCGAAAGGCGTCATAAGGGTCGACCGGTGCCGTGAGGAATCGGCAGACCACGCCGTTGCGCAACGCCATTTCGCGCCGCATTATCATGAACCCCATGACGCCGAACTGCGCCACCAAACCGATGAGCGCGATAATGAACAACCAACGCCGGTTCATGCCGCGCCTCCCTTCCGTTTCATGCGGCACGAAACCATCAGGTTAGCCGCCAGAAACACACCGCCGCATATGATGAACACCACGCCTTTGGCCGTGAAGCTGGCATCGGTGCTGAAAAACCTGCCAAGGATTACAGCCAGCAACACCAGTACCCCCAGATTGATCGTACCAAGGCGGCGTTCGGCCAAGCCTTCTCCCAGTGTGGCCAAACCCAGCCCTGCCAAATAAAAAGTCAAGAGCAGCGCCGGCCAGCGGTCGCTCCCGCCGTGGGCGGAAAGAGCATAGGCGGTGGCTGTCACGAAAGGCGCGGCACCCCACAACACCCAGGCCGGCAGTAGCGGCACACCGTACCAGTCGCGTCTCGGCACACGCCTGAAGGCCAGCACCAGCAGGAAGGCGGCCGTTACCGGCAGTGCGATGCCCAGCCCGAAATCAAAGAACGATGCCCAGCGATGGCGGAAAATATCCGTGCGCCAGTGGTTCCATCCGACGTCTTCCCACGGCCACCGAAAGATCAGCAGGTAAAGCACCACGGCCAAACCGCCGCCGCCGAGCGTCCGCAACGGGTTACGCCACCACCCGCGTTCACCGCTACCGCGCGCCTCGCCCCCCAGCAGCAGCGCGGCGAAAGCCCCCGTGTAGACAATCATCCAGAGCCCCGGAAGACTCTTCTCCAGCGTGACACCCAGTGCCGCCGTGCAACTGAGGGCTGCGACCCACAACATCCACGTCGACCGCACTTCCGCATCCGGCTCGCGATACACGCAGTAGATCACGGGCACGATGATCGATGATCGCAGCCAGCGGCCAATACCAGAGTCCCACACCGCCGGCCAATTGCGACATCGAGACCCAGACCAGTAGACCGATGAGGTAGCCCGCGACCGGTGCGAGCGCCCAAGTCGCGTAGCACACCGGAATTAACAGCAGGGTCCAGACCAGCGTAAAGGCTTCAGCATCTTGCGGCAGATGGTAGGTCTGTCCGATCAACGCTATGCCCGTGCCGATGGCCAATCCCCAAAAGAGCCCCAGCGGCTCCAGAAAGGCGCGTGAGCGCCATCCACGCCGGTATCCCGTCACATAAAGCACGGCGCACGCGCACAACGGCATAAACGCAATGACTGTCCGTGCCCGCCGCCCAAGGTCACCCCAGTTGGCAGCCAGAAGGGCAATACTACCCAACCCCACCAGTAACGCGCCCAGCAAACCGAAAATAATCCGCCCCCAAGGCGTCTCGTTTGCCGCCGTCAGAGCATAGCGCGTCCGCAGCCGCGCCGCAGTCGCCGCGTTTACGACACCCTCACGCTCCCAAGCGTCAACTTCGCGCATCAATCACTTGACTTTACTGGATGTCACGAGTCACTCCTTGCTTGTCATGCGGTAGAATATTCTGTTGCCCGTTCATAGTCAATCTGTCCCGGACTGTTACTCATTTTTTTGGTTGGGTGTATCCTCATGTGCGATTTAGCTTCCAAAACCAACCAGAAGTTAACACAATGCAAATATTTCCGAAGTAAGATTATTTATACGCACGATGAAAAAGAACCGTAACACAGTGGAAGAAGCGGCGGCACCGACCATGATCGCCGTTATTGACATAGGCGCGACCTTCATACGGATGCTGATCGGGGAGAGGCGCGACACCAAGGAGGCGTATATCCTCGAAAAGGCCGTGCAGTCGGTACCCATCGGACGCGACGTCATCGCCTCGCGCAGGATATCGAACGCCACCGTGGAGCAATGCGCGCAGATCCTCAAGTCGTTCCGAAAGCTGCTCGACGAGTACGGTATCCCGCTGGAGTCGATCACCGCCGTGGCCACACCGACGCTGGATATGGCCGACAACAGCGCGGTCTTCCTCGACAGGCTGGCGAACACCTCACACATCGCCTTCCGCCTGCTTGATCCGGGACAGATCGGCTACTACTACCATCTGGCGTTCCGCAGGCTCGGCAAGGGTAAGGATGGGAGCAACCACGATAAAGGAGAGGCCGTGGTGCTCGAAATCGGCGGCCTGACCTGCAGCATGCTGTGCCGCAAAGAGGGCGAGATCCGTTTCGTGCAGACATACAGCCTAGGCTCGCTGCGAATGCGCCAGCAGATGGAGCAGGGCGACTTCCGGCCGCGGCAGCTCGTCGCGCTCGCCGACGGACGCACGCACGAGATCGCCGAGCAGTTGCGCAATAACGTGGACGACGTGAAGTCCTTCAAGCTGTTCCTCTTAGGGCGCGAGATGCGCTTCGCGGGTGCGCGCCTGCGTCCCGACAAGAACAACGCCGTTGAACTTGATCCGGCTACCGGTGTAATCTCTGTCACCGTGGACGAACTTATCGCGTTGCTCAAGCAGATCGAAAGGTCGTCCACAGAGGAGATCGTGCGCGAGTGGCGCGTCTCCTACTCGGACGCCGAGCTGATCGCGCCAGCACTGAGCATCGCCATATCCGTAGCGCGTGCCGTGGGGCTCAAATCGGTATACATCAGCAGCCTCTCCTTCTGCCATGGGCTGATCGAGGAGGCCGTGGACGGCACACCGTGGACAAACACGATGCGTAAGCATGTGCTGCGCATCGCCAGAGCCACGGGCAGAAAATTCCAGCACGACGTCAACCACGCGGAACAGGTAGCGAAGCTTTCGCTCCAGCTTTTTGATTTGCTGCAGGAGGAACACGGCTGCACGCAACGTCACCGACTGATCCTCGAAGTGGCCGCGCTCCTGCATGACATCGGCACATTCGTGAGCGCGCACTCCCACCACATCCACACGATGTACCTTATCCGCAACACCGAGTTTGCGGGCCTCTCCTCGGAGGAGATCGAACTCATCGCCTCAGTCGCGCGCTACCACCGCAAAGCCATGCCGAAGGCCAGCCATCCGGAGTACTCTGCGTTCCCGCCTGAGGACAGGCTGGTCGTCAGCAAGCTCGCCGCCATCCTGCGCGTCGCCGACGCGCTCGACCGCGTACACGACCAGAGCCTCGGCAAAATCAGGTTCAAACTCGACGAGACATCGCTCGTCTGTATCCCGTCGCGCCGCGTAGCGACAAGCGCGGAGCAGGTTGCCCTTGTCGAGAAAGGCGATCTTTTTGAGGTGATGTACGGACGCCATTGCTACCTTTACGATCCAGAATAGCCAGAACGGTGCCATACGATGAAGACAAAGAAAAAGAAAAAAACTAAGACACCGGACGCCTATGAGTTCCTGAACCGGGAACTCAGTTGGCTTGAGTTCAACCAGCGCGTACTCCTTGAGGCGTGTAATCCGGAAGTGCCGCTGCTCGAGCGCCTGAAATTTCTCTCCATCACCGCCTCGAATCTAGACGAGTTCTGCATGGTCCGCGTCGGCGGGCTCAAGATGCTGGTTGCCGCCAATATCCGCCGCACCGACCCCTCCGGCATGACACCGCGCCAGCAGCTCGTCGCCGTCACGCGCCGCATGCGCAAGATGGTGGCAGACCAGTACGAGTTGCTCGAAGTCCTCTCAAAGGAGCTTGCCAAGCACGGCTTTGTCATGCAGGAGAGCGTGGAAGCCCTCTCCGACGAACAGCGCAAATGGCTTGAGCACGAGTTCATGGACAACATTTTCCCGCTGCTCTCACCCATCGGCGTAGGCGAGGAGCGTCCCTCCCGTCCGGCCGGACTGCTGCTGCACTGCGTGGCCATGCTTGCCCCCGCCGCGCAGGACAAGCCCCCGCGCATGGTTTTCATCCCGCTGGGGCCGAAACTCCCGCGTTTCATCAGGATCCCCGACGCCGAGGGCCGCGCTGTCTTCATCCCGATCGACCAGGTCGTGGCATGGCAGATCGCCGCGGTCGTGGAGGGTCAGTCGGTTCTCGAGTGCGTGCCGTTCAGGGTCACGCGCAACGCCGACATCGAACTGCGCGAAGATTTGTCATCCGACCTGCTCGCAGGTATGCAGGAATTGCTTGACGACCGCCGCGAGACGGAGTGCATCCGTCTCGAGATCCACCGCCGCGCCTCGCGCGCGCTTATGGGGGCGATGAAGCAGCAGCTCGGCCTCGATCAGGCGGACGTCTATCTCGTGGACGGCCCCGTCGAGTTGCGCAGCCTGATGTCGATCACCCAGACCGACGGTTTTGAGAACCTGCGCGACGAGCCGTGGGAGCCGGTTCCCTCTCCGGATGTGGACATTAAGGAGCCCATGTTTCCGCAGATCGCACAGGGCGACATCCTGCTCGTACACCCCTACGACTCATTCGACCCCGTCGTAAAGTTCATCAACGACGCCGCTGACGATCCTCAGGTGTTGGCGATCAAGCAGGTGCTCTACCGCACCGCCTCACAGAGTGCGGTCGTGGAGGCGCTCATACGCGCCGCGCAGACCGGCAAGCACGTCACCGTACTCATTGAACTGAAAGCGCGCTTCGACGAGGCGAGGAACATCTCGCAGGCGCGTAGGCTTGAACTTGCGGGCGCACACGTCGTCTACGGCGTGCGTTCGCTCAAGACACACGCGAAGATCTGCCTCGTCGTCCGGCGCGAGCAGCAGGGCATCGTCCGCTATGTGCATTTCGGCACCGGCAACTACAACGAAAAGACAGCCACGCTGTACAGCGACGTCGGCCTTTTCACCTGCCGCAACGACTTCGGAGCGGACGCCTCCGATGTCTTCAACGCCATCACCGGCTACTCCCAGCCGCAATCGCTGCGCCGTCTTGAGGTGGCCCCGTTTTCGATCCGCTCCACCATCCTCGCGCTTATCGCCAACGAGGCCGAACGTGCCCGCAATAAAGAAAAAGCCGAAATCACGATGAAGATGAATTCGCTCAGCGACAAAGGCATCATCGCCGCCCTCTACAACGCATCCGGAGCCGGCGTGAAAATCAAGCTGAACGTCCGCGGCATCTGCTGCCTCAAGCCAGGCGTCCCCGGCATGAGCGAGAACATCACCGTCGTCAGCATCGTGGACTACTACCTTGAGCACGCCCGCATCTTCCGCTTCCGCAACGGCGGTCTGAACGACCTCTACATCTCCAGCGCCGACATGATGACGCGCAACCTCGACAAGCGTATTGAACTCATGATCCCCGTGCTCGCGCCCGGCCCACGAAAAAAACTTCTCGCCACCCTCGATGTTTACTTTACCGACTGCGTAAAAGCGCGTACTCTTTACCCGGACGGTGAGTACCGCCCTGTCGCCGTGCGCGGCAAGGAAAAACCCACCAGGGCCCAGGAGGAGCTTTATAGGCGGGCTAAAGCCTCAGCCAGCCTCAAGGAGCAAACAAAGCCCACGATGCTTGAGCCTCACCACCGGAAACGCAACCCGCAAACGGACGTAAAACTTTGAGCAACGACAACAAGAGACAAAACGGCAAAACGGCACGCAGCATCGGCATATTGACCGCAGGCGGCGATTGCCCGGGCCTCAACGCCGCCATCCGCGCGGTGGCCAAATCGGCCATGCACTACGGCATCCAAGTCGTCGGCTTCCTCGACGGATTCCGCGGTCTCGTCGAAAACCGCTACATCCAGCTCGAGGATCATACCGTGAGCGGCATCATCACGCTCGGCGGCACGATCCTCGGATCAAGCCGCGACAAACCGCATAAGATGGACATGGGCGGCACCATCATGGACATGACCGATGTCGCCGTGGCCAACGCCAACAGACTCAACCTCGACTGCCTCGTGTGCCTCGGTGGCAACGGCACGCAAAAAAACGCCTACCGTCTCTCGCAAAGGGGTCTCAACATCATCACGCTGCCGAAGACGATCGACAACGACGTCGTCCTGACCGACACCTGCTTCGGCTACGATACCGCCAAATCAATCGCAACCGAAGCGGTCGACCGCCTCCACACCACCGCCAGCAGCCACCACCGCCTCATCGCCGTCGAGATCATGGGGCACTCCGCCGGCTGGTTGGCGCTCGGCGCCGGCATCGCGGGCGGCGCCGACGTTATCCTGATCCCGGAGATCAAATACGACATCCACGCTATCGCCGATTTCATCAACACCCGCCGCCACCGCGGCAAGCGCTTTTCCATCGTCGCCGTGGCCGAAGGAGCCGTCGCCATCGACGACAAGCCCGAGGACGAGGAGGAGGACAACGACCCTAAGCCGCAGAAGAAAAACGGCAAGAAAAAAAACGGTGACTCCAACGGCACCGCCATGAAACTGCCACAAAAGCCCCTCATGATTCGTGAGTCCAAGGTCAACCGCATCGTCCGTGAACTCCAGCAGCTCACTGGCATCGATGCGCGCATGACCCAGCTCGGCCACATCCAGCGCGGCGGCACCCCCACCCCGGCTGACCGGCTGCTCTGTACCCGGCTCGGCGCAATGGCCGGCGAACTCATCGACGCCTGCAAGTACAACATGATGGTTGCCGTGCGTGGTGACGATTGCGTCGCTGTTCCCCTCAAAGAGGTCGCCGGGCATGTCCGCACCGTGCCACAGGATCATCCCTGGATCAAGACCGCGCGCCTCCTCGGCACCTGCATGGGCGACACGCCTTGAATCGCGCCCGGAGGTGGGTGAAGGGTCATAGTTGTACTTTGTACAAATAATTCAGAAAAGACGGCATCAAGCCGCCTTTTGTTGCTTGTGGACTGGATCAACGCCCTCCCCCGAAAAATCCCCGGCGGACTCTCCGCCGGGGAGAAGGTCAAACGCTACTTCGAGGAGAGCGCCGCATGAAAACCATCTCCCCGTTCTATCGCCTCCGTGCATGTAACCTTGCAAGTCAGGAGCAAGGCTGAATCGTTGCCTGCATTGACGGAGAATGCTGAAAAGCGTACGATGTGGCCGTACAACCCAAGAAGATTATTGCCAACTGAAGAAAGGCTGAAGCATGAATCTCTGCTTTGTCGTCGTCAACGACACAGACAAGTTTGAAGACCTCCTAAACGAGTTCAACAGCCGGAAGCTGTATGGGGGAACCATTTTCGACACCATGGGCATGGCCAGAGTCATGGGGCAAAACAGCGGGATAGGCCATTCCATCCGAGGGTTTCTCAACAAGGGCCGACCTTTTAACAAGACGATCATGATGGCCGTTTCGGACGAACAGCTCCAAGCGGTCAAGGAGTCGTTCGAGGTGGTTATGGGAGATTTGGACAGCGAAAATGTGGGCATCATTGTCGCTTTTCCTCTTACAACATTCTGGGGAATTAAAGACCACTCTTCGCGGGCTTAGGAGGCGCTGTGTCTACTTTAGAAGTGCTGCAACATATCGCGGTTATCATTGGCGCGTCGATCCTGTTTTCAAAGATATTCGGCAAATTCAACTTCCCCGATGTCACCGGCTATTTGATCGGCGGCATCATCATCGGGCCGATGGTGCTGGGTTTGGTTCCGGCCGATGCGGTCAAAGGACTCGAGATCATCAGCGAGGTCGCCCTTGCCATCATCGCATTCAGCATCGGTTCCGAGATGAGGCTTTCCGCTCTCAAAAAAACCGGCAGGGGCATCATGTTGGTCACCCTGCTCGAAGCCTTGGGCGCGTTCGTGGTGGTCTTTTTGTCGCTCTGGCTGATCTTTAGGCAAGAGTTTTCATTTTCTCTAGTGCTCGGCAGCATCGCCTGCGCGACCGCGCCGGCCGCCACCCTGCTTGTCATCCGGCAATACAAAGCCAAGGGGCCGGTCGTAGACACATTGATTCCAGTCGTTGCGCTGGATGATGCCGTGTGTATCATTGCCTTTGGCATCTGCGCGTCGATCGCCCAGGCCATCGTCGGGGGCGACGCGGTCAATCTGCTGTCCCTTGTGAAACCTGTCGGGGAGATCGTGTTTTCCATCGCGCTGGGCGGGATCTATGGCGTGGTCGCTACGGTCTTGTTACGGCACATCAAGACCGAAGGCGAACTCACGTCGTTTATCTTGGGCAGCATGTTCCTGCTCACCTCGCTTGCGCTGCGATTCTCGCTTTCGACGCTGCTCGTCATGATGAGCCTCGGGTTCGCGCTGACGAACCTCAGCCGTGCCGGCGAAAGAGCAGCCACCTCGCTGGACGGGCTGGTCACCCCCATCTTCATGTGCTTCTTTACGCTCTCGGGCGCTGACCTCGATTTCAGAGTCTTCGCTACGGTCGGCTTCCTCGCGATTGTCTATGTCGTGACCCGCGTCATCGGCAAGGTTGCCGGGGCAACAGCCGGAGCCAAACTCGCCAACATGCCCGCGACCGTTCAAAAGTATCTGGGGCTTACGCTCGTGCCGCAGGCTGGTGTGGCAATCGGCCTATCCCTTGCGGCGTCACGCATCCTGGGGGATTCCCACGGACATGAGATCCGCACAATTATCCTAGCAGCAACCGTCCTGTATGAACTGTTGGGGCCGATCATTACAAAGGTCGCGCTGACAAAAGCCGGAGAAATTGAGCCCTAGCGCAGTGCAAAGGTTTTGGGATTCTCACGCGAAGACGCGAAGCTTGGAGGGCAAGTGTCCTCACGAGCCGCACAGCCCTGCCCCATCATTCTGCGTTTTGCGATCTCCCTCCCTTCGCCGCACACATTCACATTCGCGTTCGCGGTCATGAAGAAGAGGGGACCGTGTACGGATACGTGAACGATAACAATGAGGGCAACACACTGGTCTTATCGAACACCTCCGAAGGGTTTCCGTTTTCCTTGAGCGTTACTTCCACACTTTGAAAGGTGTGGAAGTGGAGACCTATAAGCGGCAAACGTGTGAAAACCTCAAAAACCGGGTCTTTTACCGCATCATCGGCTCCCGTTATCATCCCAGCCGCTACTTCCACATCTTGAAAGGTGTGGAAGCGGGGCGTGGGTGCTTCAGAGACCGCATGTGGGGTTCCGGTTTCTCACACAATGGCCGCAAAGACCGTAAAGCGGTGGTGAGGGGGCGTAGTTGCACTTTGTACAAATGATGCAAAAAAGGCGGCATTAAACCGCCTTTTTGCTTGTGGCATTTGCCTTCCAGCGCGGACAATTTCACGTGCCCTTCTTCAACTCCTCCGCCAGCCATTCGTCAGCAGTGAGATTCTTGTCGCCGCCGCTACCGGCCGCCGGGGCTTGGCGGCCTTCCCAGTGGCTTCTCCAGCCGATCCACCCCGACCTTGAGCGTTGTGCAAGCGGATTAGAGCGGTTTAAGTTATTCTGTGGCCGAGGTTCGATTGTCGGTAAGGACGGTTCCCTGAACCGTCCGTCTACCCTGAGCTGGCCGAAGGGCGGACGCCTCAGGGAGGCGTCCCTACCTGAAACGGCTATACCTTTTCCGAAACCGCGCTAGTCGACTTGGCTGTTGCCGACACAAGATGCTAACTAACCCTGCTGGAGCTCAACCGCGACTACAGCATGAAAAACGTCAAAACCGATTCGCCCACGCTAAAGACCGGCACCGTCGAGAACGGGAAGTTCGTCCTGCCGCATAACACCGGCTCATGTCTTACACACAGGCCTCACTTCCCGGCAAACTTGCGCTCCCAGAGATCCGCGTAACTGATCAGGCGGATGCCGCGCGAACGGATAATGTCTTTGACTTCTTGCGAACACAACAGATCCACGGATTGCGCCTGGCGGCGCGTATAGAGTCCCGGGTGGCAAATCGTGTACCATGTGCCCGGCGACAGGTTCCGCAGGGTATCAAGGAATTTCAGACGCGTCTCCGCAGGCATGTCCGGCCCGCACCAATAGACGAGCCGTCCGTCGGGAAGCCGCTGGCTTCCCCACGCCTCAAGGTTCGACGAAAAATACTTCGCGCCGGAATACCGGCCGTCGAAATCCCCCACATCGTGGGTATAGAGCAGCTCATATTCGCGGGACAGGCGCTGGAACAGCGCGACGATGTCCGGGCGATCCTTCCCGCCATTGGAGGCCATGTGCCAGTCGAGATAGATGAACCTCAGGCCGGTGGCGACACACTTCTGTATCTGCGCCCGGACTTCCCTTTCCACCTCCTCAATCTTCGGATTGGCCTTTGAAAAGTCCTCCAGACCGCGGTGGAAGAAACCGTCCGGCGCAATGAGACCCGGAACCTGTTCGGGCGCAGACACCGGCCGCATGGGAATGACCGCCATCAGTGTGACATGGATGCCGGGCGCCAGCTTGGGGTTCGCCTTGCAGCGGGCTACGGCGTCGTCGAAATATGCGGCGGGCGCCATCAGGCTGGCCGAGGTAAGGATACCTTCGGTGTGAGCCTTGATGAACCCCTCGTTCACATCCAGCGAGTGCCCCATGTCGTCGCCCCGCACAAGAAGCTCGACGGGGGGCTGGTCTTGAGCCGCACACGCGGCTGCGGCCAGCGTGAAGGCGACCGCACACATGACGTTTAAGAATCGTCCCCCTCCCTGCGTGGAACCCATACCTCTCCCCTTTCCCTGATAACCCTTTTCAGCGTTCCCGTTCCATACTTTATAGGCTGACTATAACACCCCCCGCATTAACCGGCAACTTCGATTTCGGAACCAAGAGCTTTCGCGACCGCGCCGCCGGATAGAGCTACCCCTCGGGAAACGCTAACGATACGGCCGCCGCCGCATCCGATCTGGAGAAAATCAAAGCCGGGCTTGCCGAACCGGAAGATTTCGACGCCTTTTGGGCAGACGGCCTCTCCCGCGATTTGACACGCCAAACATGAAGGCCTTCAAAGCGGGCACCACTGAAAAAACGATCATCAATGATGTGAACGTGGGACACGGCATCTCCAGCGGCTGCGCGAAGCGCGTAACGCTGTGGCTCGATCCAAAATTAGGACAGGACTAAGCCGATGAGGATAAGGGAAAACTGAACGTTCTTAGCGCTGCGCCGACCACCGGTACGACTGGCCGTTCACGGCTGAAATCGGGATTGACTCTTTCCGCCATCTCCGCTCTAATAATGATTTAAAAGATTGGTTTCTTTTTTCCTTTTTCAAACTAGGAGTGCTCGATGATCACCATCACATGGTTGGACGCATTGATTATTTTCGTTTTCCTCTCCTCCGTCGTTGTGGTCGGCTCATGGGCGGCCAAGCGCGCGGGACAGGACACGGAGTCCTTTTTTCTTTCTGGAAGAAACATGCCCTGGTGGCTGCTGGGCGTTTCGATGGTGGCCTGCACGTTCTCGTGCGACACGCCGAACCTGATCACCGAAATCGTCCGCCTGAACGGCGTAGCGGGCAACTGGGTGTGGTGGGCCTTCCTGCTGACCGGCATGTTGACGGTCTTTGTCTACGCCAAGCTCTGGCGGCGCTCGGGCTTGAACACGGACCTCGGGTTTTATGAGCTCAGGTACAGCGGAAAGTCGGCCGCCGCCTTGCGCGGGATCCGCGCGGCTTATCTGGGCGTCATTTACAACCTGATCTGTCTGGGCGGGGTCTCGCTGGCGGCCATTAAGATCGGCCAGATCATGTTCGGCCTGTCGCCGGAAATGTCCCTGCTGTACTCGATGACGGGTGTCGCGATTTACGCCACGCTGGGCGGGCTGACGGGCTCCATGTGGGCCGACTTCTATCAGTTTGCTGTGGCCATGGCAGGTGCGATTTTCGCGGCCGTGTATGCGGTCAACTCCGGCATGGCGGACGGGATCACCTCGCTGAGCCAACTGTTCGCGCACCCTGAGGTGGCTTGCAAGCTGTCGCTGATTCAGCCGGCCACCCACGACCTTTCGACGCTGATGACGGTTCTGATCCTGCCGCTGGCCGTCCAGTGGTGGAACGTCTGGTATCCGGGCTCAGAGCCGGGCGGCGGCGGATTTGTGGCGCAGCGGATGCTGGCCGCAAAGAACGAGCGTCATGCGGTCGTAGGAACCTTGCTCTTCAATGTGCTGCACTATGCGGTGCGCCCCTGGCCCTGGATTCTCGTGGCGTTCGTGTCGATGGTGATGTTCCCGATTACACCGCAACCCGAGCAGGAGGCTGCGAAGGTGTGGCTGTCCGGCCATGCGGCAGCGGTACAACAGTACGACACCGACAAGGCGGCGCTGCCGGCCGAGGTGCGGGAGACCGTGCGCCAGCGCAAGGCGGACGCGCGCGGAGTGGGTGCTCTGGCGCGGGAGTTCCCCACTGTGGATGACCAGTATCTCGGGCACGACATCGCCTACCCCGGCATGGTCGCGCGGATGCCGAGCGGCTGGCAGGGCCTGATCGTGGCCTCGCTGATCGCGGCCTACATGTCCACAGTAGCCACGCTGCTTAACTGGGGTTCGTCGTATGTGGTGCAAGACGTCTACTTGCGTTTTATCCGCCCGCAGGCGACGCCTAAACACGCGGTGCTGGTGGGACGGATCACCATGCTGGTGATGCTGCTGACCTCGGCGTTCATCGCGTTCCACATGACCACCGTCAAAACCATTTTCCATTTGCTCTTGCAGGTCGGCGCGGGCACCGGACTACTCTATATCCTGCGCTGGTTCTGGTGGAGGATGAATATGTGGAGCGAGGTGACCGCGATGGTGGTCTCGTTCCTCGTGGCGTGCTTCTTCCAATTCGGCGCAGGCCCGATGGGGCTGGAGGCCGCAATGGAGGAGGCTGGCTGGTTCCGTGTGATGGATTTCACGTCGTGGAAGTTGGTTGTCGGCATCCTTGTCACGACTGCGGCATGGATGGCGGTGACGTATCTGACGAAACCGGAAGACGAGCACACGCTGATTGAATTCTGCCGCAAGATCCGTCCCGGCGGACCCGGCTGGAAAAAGATCGAGGACGCCGCGCGCGCCAAAGGCGTGGCGGTGGAATCCGACCCCGGCGGCTGGAATGTGCCGGCCGGCTTGTTGTGCATGATGACGGGATGCCTTATGATCTGGTCCGTGCTGTTCGGCGTGGGGTATCTGCTTTATGGCCGCACCCTGCCCGGGTGCGTCATGGTAGGCATTTCTGCGGCATCGGCCTGGGCACTGGCGCGGCTGATGCGAAAGCTTCATTTCAGTTAGCCCTGATTATTTCAACAGCATCACGGTTGCCCGTCGCGCCAAAAACGTCCGGTCGGCTGCCCATGAGACGGTCAGATCATCCACGGCCAAACCATGATCGGATCCCGCATCGTTTTTGTCCTCCCAACAGAGGATGATGATACCGCCGGGCGCCACAATCACCGGCAGGGTTGACGTCACGGCATACCCGTCCCCCGTCACCGCGCCGGCTTTCATGTCGGTTCCATGAGGCGCATCAAAACGCAATGCGGGGATCCACCCGTAAGTCGCCTGTGTAAGGGAAATCACGGTATTGGTTACGCAATACCCGAAAACCAGCGACTGCACATCGTTACTCGCGCAACGCCACTGCTCTCCCGCATAGGTGACGGTCACATTGGTGATCGGACATCCTGTCTCATTCGTAAAGGCCACTCCAAATCGAATGTCGCCTGTGCCACCTGAAGCAAGGGATCCCAAGGCCCGGTCAGTATCACCGTCAGAGCCATAGGCATACAGTGCGCCCGTGGTTTCCGTACCCTTCCCCGCCTTATAGACTTTCGGTGCTACATTTCCGTGACAGGCGTACCACGCCAGCATCGGCACCGCCGCATCGTCCCATACGTTACTGTCGCCACTCGAGGACAAACCATTGAACGTTTGCGTGTAAACCCCCATTGGTGCGGTCAACCGCACTGCCGGCACCTGCGCGTACCGTACCGTCACCGAAGCTGTGACGGGAGTGTTTGTGCCGTCCTTGTCCCAAGCCGTAAAGGCGAATTGCTGTTCGCCCACATCGCTCTCCACCGGCGTATAGCTGAACATCCCGGCATCTAGCCCCCATGCGCCCGAAACTTCCGACAAGGCCGTCACGTTCGTTCCGGTCACCGGATCGCCATCCGTCGCGATGATCGTCAACGCGAACCTGAGCGTCTCGCCCACCCGCGTCACCTGTGGAGACACCGTCGCGATCACAGGCGGTGTGAACCCAGTACCAGGCTCAAACGCCTCGACATCTATCCTCAGATCATCGAGTCTCCAATTGCCAAGGCTGGCCGATGATCCCCCATATCCGTATATCCGCATCGCGACGGGTTCCCCCGGCACCGCCGAACGGAATCCCATTACATGTTCCTTAAACACCCAATTTTTGTCTGGGTCGATCTGCCCGACGGCGAGATCAGAGGTGTAACCGTCCGTGTCCGCACGCACGCAGTAGGCAACCGGCCCGGACGCTGTGCTCCGTATTCCGAAGGCCAGCTTCGTCACGTTTATGACACGGCCTGCAGCGGGCGTCAGCGTCACTTCAAACCACGTCGAGTCATTTGTCGAGAGGCTTCCCGCACGTGCCGCCGCCTGCAGGTTGGTCAGCCCCGAAGCGCCGGTATAATTCTCTGAAGACGATTGTCCCGACAACAGATCCGACGTGCCGCCGTTCTCGCGCGTGATCGCGCCCACCGTCACATTAACCGCGCTGTTCGACACCGGCTCAAGCGCGTTGAAATCCCAGTAGAGCGTCCCCGCCGCCACAAACCACCCCCACATCACACCAGCCGCCAACACGCGGTTCCTCGAAAACGCCAGACCCACCCCTTTCACAGCCACAATTCGCTTGGGTTTCATACACACCTCCTTTTAATACAGCCAACGAATATTTAAATCCGTATATCAATATAACCATTCCGGCTTAAAAGGAAACAAGAAAAAAAAAGGATCTGTGTCGGCGGCAGTGCAAAAGCGGGCGAATCGGGGGAGGGGGTTCCGCTTAACTTAACGGAGCCTGTGTGGTTGGGTTCCGGCGGTCAGAGCGTATAGCTAGCCAGGATTGTCGGCCAGACCGGGTTGAGGGGGTCCGGGCGTCTCTCAACCACCCAGAATCGGATTCCCGGGTGGATGACGAGCCAGACGGTTTTCTTGAGTGTCGGGGATATCCTCCACGACATTTTGTCGCGAGGTCGCGGTCTCCCTCGTGGCCGAACATGGAGAACCCGTCCGTGTACAACGTCTCGGGGATGTCGAAAAGCTCGAATGCCCTCCGGAGGTGGACGAAGTGAGCCCAGAGCGTTTCGCGCCCGAAGACGCTGGCGAGGACGACCTTGCGCGTGTTGTCGTCGACGGTCGCGATCAACGTCTGCTTCCGGTCCGCGGGCCATATGCGCACCGGCGTGGAGTCGTGTTGCCAGATCTCCCCGGCCCTGCCACACTGCGAGCGGAGGAAAGGCTTCGGCCCCGGGCGGGCGCCCCGTGCCAGCAGGGGGAAACGCACGGCGAGGTAATCGCGCACGGCGGCGCGGCTACGGGAGAAGCCGAACCACCTGTTCATCTCGTCGGCAATCGGCGCGAAGTTGACCGGCCCGATCCCGATGAGGTCCAGCGCCAGCTTCTCGCACTCCGGCGGCCAGCCCCCGTTGCGGTCGCCGCCAGACACCCCGGGGACGAAGCCGTCCCTGTCCTTCAGCCATTCGTGGCGCAGCTCGTAGAGCCGCGTACGACGGATGCCGAGACTCTCGCAAACCTCGGAACAGGACGCCTCGCCATTGTTGAAACGCTCCAGCACCCTGCGCACGATATGCGCGGGCACCCGATTGCCGATTTGTTTGTCATTCGCTCAATATAACACAAACGAACCACGGCGGGGCCCGGACCGGTCCCCGCCGCCTGCCCTATTCCAGCCCCCGACTGGCTCATCAGCGCATATCACCACTCCCAAACAGGGCTTGACAGTCCGCTTTTGCACTTTGCAATTGTGTCCGCTTTTGCTCCGCCCCCAACAACGCTGTTTCAAAAAATAATCTGAAGGCTCTTCCCCGGCGCCTTTTGTGAAAACGCTAACTTCCGTTGCCAACTTGGCTTGTCTATGACTTAGCCGTTTTGTCACATTTTGGAGTCAGGAATTACGTGTTTTTCCTCCCCCGTTTTCGCCCGAAGCCACGGGCTGCCGACTTGTCTCGCACTTTACTATTCGGGCTTCATCTCGCGCGTCATGAGCGACGCGACGGCGGCTTCCGCAGACAAGCCCTCGTAACAGAGCGCATAGACCACGTCGGTGATCGGCAGGGCGACCCCGTACGTGTGCCCGAGCGCGTGGATCACCTTGGAGTTCCAAACCCCTTCCGCCACCATCTTCATGCCGCCGACAATGGCGCCGATCTCCTCGCCGCGGCCCAGACGTTCACCGACCGAATAGTTGCGGCTGTGGCGGCTGGTGCAGGTGACGATCAGGTCGCCCACACCGCTCAACCCCGCGAACGTTCCCGGACACGCGCCCAGCGCGATGCCGAAACGCGTGATCTCCGCAAGCCCGCGGGTGATGAGCGCGGCGCGCGTGTTGTCGCCAAAGCCCAACCCGTCCGAAGCGCCGACCGCAATGGCGACCACATTTTTGACCGCGCCGCCGATCTCCACCCCCAACGGGTCTGTGGACGTGTAAACACGGAAAACCGGGCCGCCGAAAAGCTGTTGCACGCGCTTCGCGAGTGCCTCGTCTTCCGAAGCCGCCACCACGGCGGTCGGGATCCCGCGGGCGACCTCCTCGGCGTGGCTGGGGCCGGAGAGCACGGCGATGGCGTCGAGCCCAAGGATTTTCTGGGCAAGCTCACTCATGCGGCAGTGCGTGGTCTCACAAAGCCCCTTCGTCAGGCTGACCACCAGCGCCCCTGGCGGGAGCACCCCTTTGAACTTCGCGCAGACGTCCGCATAAAACTTCGAGGGGGAGGCGAGGACAACAACCTCCGCCTCCGCCACCGCTTCGGCCGGGTCTGAGGTCCAGCGCAAGGTTTCGGGCAAGCGGATGCCGGGAAGAAAACGCGTGTTCTCGCGACCGCTGCGGATTTCCTCCAGATACTCCTCAAAGGGGCCCCAAAGGATCACCTCATGCCCGTAGGAGTGAAGCAGAAGGCCAATGGCTGTGCCCCAGCCGCCGTCGCCGACAATCGTGATGTTCATGAGGGGTTTCCTGTGGGGGCAACCCCCTGCGGCTGCCCTTGTTTGCAAAAAGAGAAACGTGATTCCGTGCCGGCCCGGAGGCGGGCGATATTCGGGCGGTGTTTCCAGATGGCCACCGCCGCGAGGACGGTCAACACGGCCGGGAACCAGACCCCATGAGTCCGGAGATGCAACGGCCAGACAGCGACCGCAAGGGTGAAGGCCGCACCGATCGAAGCCACGGAAACATAACGCGCCGCGAGAAACAGAATCAGCCAGGCGGCAAAAGCGATCCCCGCGCCGACGGGCGAAAGCCCGAGCAGAAGCCCCGCGCTGGTCGCCACGCCCTTGCCTCCTTTAAAGCCCAAGAAACAGGTCCAGTTGTGTCCGGCCACCGTCATCGCGCCGCAGAAAATGGCCAGCCCCATACCCGTACCGTCCGCCCCCGCACAGGACGCCGCAAGCATCGGGACAAGCCGGACTCCGCAGAACCCTTTGAGAAAATCGAGCGTGAAGGTGAGGATGCCGAGCGGTTTGCTGACCGAACGGAAGACGTTGGTGGCACCGATATTCCCGCTGCCCAGCGTGCGGATGTCCTTTCCGCACGCCTTGGCGATCAGGAACCCGAAGGGAACCGATCCCAGCAGATAAGCGGCGATCCCGCCGGACAACCATAAGAAAACCTGCGTCATGGATTGAAGTGTACCAAACAGGGAGGCGTTTTGCATCCGGCACTTCCGAAGAAAATGGTGTGAAATCGCGCTGGACGAAACACGGGCATTTCGGTTATAAATGTTACTACATAGAGAAACACAGGTGTGTTTCTCCCGACATGTCAATCACGCTGGAGAGAAAAACCGATGAAAAAAGTGTTCGGAATGGTTTTTTGCGCTAGTTTGGCGGGCGCGGCCTGCGCCCAAGAGGCTAAGTCAGGAACCGCGGCCGGAACCCCTTCGCCAGCGACACTGGCGACAAAAACCGAACCGGCAGGACTCGATTGGAAGGCGGGTGCGGACCTGCGGGTACGCCATGAGTTGCACGACAATGTGCCTCAGTACAATGCGAACGGCGCGGTGTCTCCCAACCAGAGCTATGTGCGCATCCGCCCGCGGGTCTGGGGGGAAGTCAAGAACGAGGATTTCCGTCTATACCTGCGCCTCACGGACGAGTTCCGGGAATATTTCCAACCCAGCGAGAGCCGGAATGCGCAGTTCCCGGACGAGTTGGTCGTGGACAACCTCTACCTTGACCTGTACGGTCTCTTCAATGACAGGGTCGACCTGAGAATCGGGCGGCAGGATTTTCTGGGGCCGGACGGATACGGCGCGGGACGCGTCCTGATGGACGGCACGCCGGGAGACGGATCGCGGACAACGTTTATGGACGCGATCAAAGCGACCGTCAAGATCGACGAGAAGAACGCATTGGATCTGTTGGCGATCTACAACAACCCCGACAACGAGCTGAGCTGGGGACACCCCAAAGGCGCGAACGGCAGAGCCCCGAAAGAGCGCAACCTCACCTACAACGTGCCGGGCAGCACCGACATGGCGGAATACGGCGGCGGGCTGTACTTCAAATCGAAGGCGTTCACCATGTGCCCCTTCGACCTGTACTACCTGTTCAAACGCGAGACCAAGTCGCATCTGGGCGCGACCCGGCTACCGGGGCGTAACACGCACACGGCCGGCTCGCGCGTGATGCCCAAGCTGACCGACACCCTCTCGGCTGAACTCGAGGGCGCGGTGCAGGCAGGCGAAAAAGACGGCGGGGCTTCGACCGCAGGGTATATGGGGTATGCCGGGCTGACCTATAAGCCGCTGGTGGACATGACGGCCAAGCCCTTTCTCACCGGCGCGCTTTACTACTTGTCGGGCGACAAAGACCATACGGCAAAAGGCGACAACGACACCTCCTGGAACCCCCTGTGGGCGCGGTGGCCGCAGTACAGCGAGATGTACCCCTACCATGACCGGGGTGTCTGCTACTGGTCCAACCTGATCTATCCGAGCATCACCGCCGGTTCTCTGTTCGCCAACGGACACAAGGTGAGCGCGAATGTCGGCCCGATGTATGCGGCGGCCAAAGACGGCCTCGGCGGCGGCAACGGCGACTTCTATGGCTGGTTCGGCATGGTGCGCTACGACTTTCCGCTTTTCAAGAAGATCTTCGGCAAGCGCGGCGACCTGTCGGGCCATTTGACCGCCGAAGTGCTTGACCCGGGCGACTACTATACCTCCGACACGGTCGCGTACTTCTTCCGGTGGGAGGTGATCGCCCGCTTCTAAGAAGCGTGCTGACCTTACAGGTGCTTTTTTCCGGCTAAGGTGCTAGAATCACTGTCATGCAAACAAAGTTGGCTTGTTTAATCGGGGTGTTTCTGGCACCTTTTTGCGTTCAGGCTCGCACGGGCGAGAACCTGAAGCAGAGCGAAGAGCGTTACGGAGCCGGGCAAGAGCTTCAGGACGCCGAAACGTTCATCCTAAAAAACGCACGAAATTTCGTCTATCATCACGGCGATTGGATCATCACCGCCGCATACCTGAACGGCGTGACGGTCCGAATCCGGTACGAGAAAACCGGGACACAGCAGCCGCGGGCTCAGCTGAACAAAGAGGATGTGACGGAAATTCTGAAAGCAGAAGACGCAGGTGTTTGGAACGTTTTCAACGAAGCCACCCAGAAGCCGAGGAAATCTTACACAGGCACGATGCATCCACCGCCGGTCTTGCGCTCAGCGTCAGGCCTGACCGCACGCTACCAGGTATTCAACGTGACGGTCGAGCGGGAAGACGCGCTCCGTCATGAGAAAGGGTTCTCCCCGAAGCAGCGCCTGAGTCCGACCCTAAAACGACGGGTGGCACTCTGAGTCGCCTTGTCCCCCCGCGCTAATCCAGCGTGTGCACCAGCAACCCCGAACGCAGTTTGGGCTCGAACCACGTGCTTTTGGGCGGCATGATCTGCCCGGCGTCGGCGATGTCCATCATCTGCCCGACCGTCACGGGGAACATCGAGAACGCCACGGCATCGCGGCCGCTGCTGACGCGCTTGACCAGCTCGCCGGCGCCCCGGATGCCTCCGACAAACGAGACGCGCGTATTGGTGCGCGGGTCATCGATGCCCAGCACCGGCGCGAGCAGGCGATCCTGCAAAACGCTCACGTCGAGGCGCCCCACCGGATCAGCCGCGAACTCAGGCCACGTCAGTTTATACCAGACACCACCGAGAAACATCCGCACCTCACGCGGGCCAGACGGTTCCGCACCGGCAGAGGGTTCGGTTGTGAAGATCCCCTTCACCTTCTCAAGAAAGGCGGCGGGGGCCAGCCCGTTCAGGTCGGCCACACTGCGGTTGTAAGGCAGGATGCGCAGTTGGGTGGCGGGAAAGAGCACGGCGAGGAACCAATTGTACTCCTCTTTACCGGTATGCGCCGGATTCCCGGCGCGGCGCTGCCGGCCGGAACGGAAGGCAGCCGCGGCGCGGTGATGCCCGTCCGCCACATACGCCAACGGCACGCGGCGGAAGGCATCGACCCACCCTTCGGTATCGCCCCCGACACGCCATACCGTGTGGCGCACACCGTCCGCGGCGGTGAAATCGTAAAGCGGGACATCCCGCTGGGCTTCGGCGACCCGTTTGTCCAGCTCGGCCGTGTCGCGGTACGTCAGGAAGACCGGCCCCGAATTAGCGTTCAACTCAAGACAGTGGCGCGTGCGGTCATCCTCTTTGTCTTTGCGGGTCTTCTCGTGCTTCCGGATGACATCGTTCGCGTAATCGTCGATGTGGCAACAGGCCACCACGCCGGCCTGGCTGTGGTCACCCATGATTTGGCGGTAGACGTAAAGGCGCTCCTCTTTTTCACGCTGGAGCACGCCGCGCGACTGAAGATCCAGAAAAGCCCGGACGCCTTGAGCATAAACGGCGTCATCGTGTATGCCGGTGCTGTCAGGAAGATCGATCTCGGGGCGCGAGACGTGCAGAAAACTGTCCGGGTTCCCGGCAGCGAGCGCACGCGCTTCGGCGGTGTCGACCACATCATAAGGCACGGAAGCCAACGCGGAAGCCTTCTCCGGAACAGGCCGAAGGGCGGCAAACGGTTTAATGAACATGAGGGAGTCTCCTGATACGGAAAACGCAAAGGGCGACCCGTTAAGCCGCACTTTGCGTTTTAAAACATGTGCGGGAGTACCGCTCTTAGAACCCGATGTTGACGAGCGG
Organism: Lentisphaerota bacterium; assembly: GCA_022839525.1. Next base: position 12,749 of record JALHET010000003.1, on the reverse strand, counting down.
ACAGAACGGAACCTGGCTGTCACGGATGATGTTGATCAAGCCGATCTGATAACCGTGCATCCCCTCCGTGCGGTTCACCAGCCCGACCTGAAACCCTTCGGCGTAATCGGCAAGGTTCACGAGGCCGAGCTGCAACCCATACATCGTTTTCGACTCGTTCCACAATCCGGTCTGAAGACCCAACATATTGTCAAGGCCGGCTGAGTTGTAACACCCAATCTGCCAACCCGCCAACGCATCCGTCACACTGTTGCGCAGCAAGTTGATCTGGATCCCGTTGAAATACTGGGAGCGGCCGATCAGGCCAAGATCAAGGCCGCTGACCTGCTCGCACTGCCCGGACGGCAAGTTGAGGCGCAGGCCGATCACATCGATGTCTTCCACATCATTGAATGCGAACCACACCGGCCAGCGCACTTTTTCTGCGGCCTGGGCACCAAAAACAACCAGACAGGCCAAAACCAAACCGGACAACACTCTTTTCATGTAATCACCTCGCCTCGTTTTTGAAACCGACCCTGTTACGCCCGCCTTTCGAGCAGACTCCAATTCGTGAATAAAAATAGATTATACAGGATTCCCTGCCCCAGCGTAAACACCAGAATACTCCGATGCGCTTTTTTTACGCCCTTTCCGCATTGACGCATCCCGCCCCTTTGCGCATACTCCCCGTGTTCGTCACATCAACACCAGGGAGATTGTTTAGACCGATGGGGTGTCAATCGTACAGGCAGGGGTGCTGCGGCTGCTGCGTGAACATGCGCTGGCGCCCCGCACGGATTGAATCGTTCCTCGACGCAAACACGCGGGCGGCAGAGGCTCTCTTCCCTCCGGGAGTGCGGCCCCGCCTGCAAACGCTCGTGCGGATGCATCTGGTGCGCGGAGGCTGGCGCGACCATCTGTTGGCCGTCTGGCTGGTGCCTTTGACGCTGGGCTTGAGCGCATGGTTCTGGAAGCGGTATTACGGGAGCTGCTGTTTTGCGGGTTATCTGAACCGGGAGGAAAGCCGGGTGGGGTGTCTGATCCATCCGGCGAGGGAAGGAAGCCCCGATTTGAGGCGGCATGCCTTTCCCCTGATACCCACACTGGGCTGTAACCGGGCGTTGCGCTGTCCCATGCTCGGCGCGGGGGGCGTCTCCCCCGAAGCCGACTGGCTGACCGTCTCCCGTGCCGGTGCGGCCAGCCTTCGCCCTTTTTTTTCTTGTGGACGATCAGCGTCCTGAGATATACTTCCCGCACCATGATTATGGTATGGCATCGTGAGTCCACGTATAGATGAGGAGTTGGGTACCGAACAGGGCACGGATGTTCAGGAATGACACACAGCATGATGCGGAGAAGCGGACTGGTGCTGTCCTGATGGAAACGGTTCTCGTCATTCCACTTTTCATGATTTTTTTGGGCGGCGTCATGTGGGTGGGAGACCTGATGGTCACGCGGCAGCAGCTGGTGGTGGCAGACCGGTACGTCGCCTGGAACACCGGCCTGAGATATGACGACAAGGGAAAGACCGACCCTGAAACTGTTCATCAGCTTTTTTTTACGGATGCCGCAGGTTCCCCCAGCCTTTATCACATCCCTTCTTCAAGTAACGGCAAAATCGACAAGGACTATGATTGGAGCCAAGAGGCCAGCGGACAGGTCAGGTTAAAAATGCGGATGCCGGAATGGACGCGTTACCTGTTCAACGCCGGGCAGGTTTTCTACGAGGCCGGGGTGCCGTTGGAACAGGTGTCCGTCATGTTCGGGCGCGACATGGAGGATCAGCGGCACGTCGTTGTGATGCGGACAAAAAAAGAGGCGAAACCGGAATACATCCGGAACAAGTACGGCATCCGGGAATCCGGTCAGGTCGCGGGAAAATGGCGGGAGATTGCGGATGAGAAATGGCCGTAAGAATAAGGCGCTGCAGGCATTGCGCGTGCTGTTATGGCTGTGCTGCGGTGCGGGTTGGGTTTGTGGCGCGTGCGGTGCGGAGGGCGGGTTGCCGTTGCCACCGCTGGCTGTCGTTAAAAGCGAAGACTCGACGGGCAAAACCTGGCGTCAAACGGGCAAACTCCGCGGAACGGTCGAGCTTGCGGGCCGGGAGTTCCGTCAGGCCTTGGCGTGTGGAGGGTGGAAGGTGGAGAAGATGATCGCGAGCGGCCGTCTGGCAGCGCGGTCACAGCTGATGGTCTGCTGCCGGAGGAGGCAGCGGGTCTTGTTGATGGTGTGGGAAGATGAAGTCGGCATGTGCGGCTTTGCGTGGGGAAGGGAAACGTAGCGGGCAGCCCGGCGCGGCTACCCGCGAAAGGACAAACATGAAGAATTTCATTCCATTGATTTTGGCGGTTTTGCTTGGACTGGCAGCGGTTCTGGCGGTGGGGAGATTGCTCCAATCGCGCAAACAGGCGGCGGAAAAAATGACGTCGGTGGTGGCGGTGGCACGCGATATGGCGGTGGGCGATGTGCTGACCAGCGACGCTATCATGGAAAAGAAGATCCCTGTTTCCGCCCGCCCCGCTCAGGCGATTTTCTGGTCGCGGTCGGGAATGGTGGTGGGGCAGAAAGCGCTGCGGTCGATTGCCCAAGGCGACTATGTGCTGCTTTCCGATGTCGGCCTTTCGCGCAGCATGTCTGACATCGTGGGTGAGGGAGAATGGGCTGTTGCGCTTACGGTGCCCGCGGGGGGCATCTCGCGGATTGTCCAGCCGGGCGACGAGGTGGCCGTGATCGGGACATTCAAGATCAAGAGCCGCGTAACGTCGGCCGACCTTTCGGCGGCACCGGAGGAGGTGGCGAAAGAGGCGACGCTGGTACTTTTCCCGCGCGTGCGGGTGCTTGATGTCTCCACCGAGGCGGTCGGCGGCGAGACAGGCGCGGGCGAGCTGATCCTGGCGCTTCCGCCGCAGCAGGCGCAGGTGTTGGTGGCCGCGCAACGTGAAGCGCAATTGACCCTCGCGCTGCGCCGTTCCGGAGACGCGGTGGCCATCAACCGCATGGACGCCGGTATGGTGGATGCGGAAACGTTCGACAAGTTGTTGAAGGGCCTCAAGCCCGTCGAGTTGCCCGAAATTCCCGGGCAGGTAGATGCCGCCGGGGCGGCGAAACGCACAGATAAATGATCCTGATCATGGAGGTTCATATGAACAAACAAAGCACACAAAAACGATTCAAAGGAGTGGCCGTTCTGGCAGCGGCGGCGTTTGCCCTCATGACTGGACACGGTCCGGCGTGGGCGGCAGAGGCGGAACCGGTATCCGTGGCGGTGGGCAAAATGGAGGTGTTGAACATCGCGTTCCCCATACAGGGGTTTAGGATGGCCGATCCGTCGGTCGCCAAAGTCGAAACGCTTGGACAACAACAGTTGCGCATCCTGGGTCTGCGGGCGGGCACGACCGACCTGCAAGTGACCGGCGAGGGGAATGTCTCGGCGCTCTTTTCCCTGACGGTCATCGAGAACATCAGCGCGGTCCTCTCAGCGGTCAAGCGGGATCTGGATTCGGTTCCCGAGGTGGACGTCGCGATCAATCTCGGGCGCGTCCTGATCAAAGGCGAGATCAGCAATATCGAGCATTGGAAATACCTGCAGAAAGTGGTGGAAATCTACAAGGATTCGGTTGTCAACCTGGTGTCTTTCCAGCCAGCCCCTGAGGTGATGCTGTCGTTGAAGTCCGCTTTCGAGAAAATGGGGATCAAGGTGCTGGGAGCTGACGCGTCTCCGGAGTCTGCAGCCCCAGGGTCGGTCAGCCTCAAGTTTTCAGGCAACACCATTTTTGTCTCGGGACAGGTTTACAGCCAAAAAGACAAAGACCGCATCCAGCAGATTATGGAGACGCAAAACTGGCTGGTCATCAAAAATCCGGGGGGGGACAAGAAGAAAGACGCGCAGCCCCCGAACCAAGGTGCGGTGCAGGCGTTGATCGACGTGACCATCGTGCCGACCATGATCGAGATGGAGACGGTCTTCGTCAGCGTTACGGATGTCGAAGAAAAACAAATCGGGGTGAACCTGGCCCAAGCGGGGCTGCTTGTTCTGGACTCCACCTCGGCAGGTTTTCAGGGAGATCTCGGCAACCGCTCCTCCGGTTTGGGCGGCAGGTATTCGATCAACAGCGGCCTTCAGGGTGCGCTGAAGTTTTTTGCGGGCAATGGGCCGGGACGGTTCCAGAACGCGGGGCACATGACGTTCAAGAACGATTCACCGGAATGGCGGACCTACCACAGCGGCGGCACGCTGAAAGTGCGGGTTGCCACACGCGATGCGACCTCGCTGGAGGATGTCGACTACGGCCTGATCATGAAGATCCGGGGCGGCCTCCTGAACGCGAAAACCGCCGCGCTCGACGTGAACCTCGAACTCAGCTATCCGGTTCCCATAGGCAACGATTATGACTTGAAACGCAACCGGATTGAGACCACCGTCAACTGTCCGGTCGGACAAACCATGGTGTTGGCCGGCATGAAAAGCCTGGTCGAGCAGTCGAGCGCCGAGGGGGTGCCCTTCCTCCGCAGCGTGCCCGTGATTTC
>JALHET010000003.1:0-8221 GCA_022839525.1 Lentisphaerota bacterium | reverse complement strand
ATGTGCCCGCGTATCGCCGGCGCCACAACCGAGACGGCTCCGGTTTCCGAGCAGACCAGGCCGACGCTGCAGGAGTCCGAGAAGACCACCCGGCAGAGGGAGCTTGAAAAAAACAAACGCCGTTTCTTCTTCTTCTAACCGTATGCCGTTCTTCACCATAACCGCTGCAGCCGAAGGCCGGGAAAAGTCAAACGTTTTCGCTCTCGACCCTAACGGTGTCACGACCGTGGGAAGGTCGCCCGAAAACCGGATCGTGCTCAACGACAACAAGGTGTCGCGGTCGCACTTGACCGTGTCGTGCCGGAACGGGACGTTCTGGGTTACGGACTTGGGCAGCACGTTCGGCACACTGCTGAACGGGGTGAAACTCCCGGAGAGTACGCCGCTCAAAGAGGGGGATTGTTTGGCGGTCGGCGGTTTTTCGCTGGTGTTCACCCAGAAAGAGCCGGGGCAGCCTGCGGACGGGGCCGGTTCCGCCCGCAAGCCCGTTGCGGAAGAGGCCGAGATCGAGATGGACCCGGTTCTGGCGACATTGGCCGCGCTCTACTCGGAAGAGATGATGGCCATGAAGAGGCGGATTCACGAGCAGGTGCTTTTCAAGCTGAATCTGCCGGAAATCGCGACCAAGCAAATCCAAGACGACGAAATGCGGGCCAAGCTGGAACTCTCCTTGGACCAGGTGTTGCGCGAAGTGCGTCACGAGCTGCCGCGCGACCTGGCCAACGACCTTTTCAGGCAGGCGCTGCTGGACGAGCTGATCGGTTACGGCCCGATCACGCCCATGCTGCGTGACCCAACGGTGGACGAGGTGATGGTGAACGGGCCTTCCCGCATCTTTGTGGAACGGAAGGGGCGTTTGTACGAGACGGGGATGAAGTTTTTTGACGACCGCCACCTGATCACCATCATCCAGCGCATCGTGGAGCCTTTGGGGCGGCACGTCGACGAGGCTAGCCCGATGGTGGATGCACGCCTTCCGGACGGGTCGCGCGTCAACGCGATTATCCCGCCCTTGGCCTTGGACGGATCGTCCGTGACAGTCCGGAAGTTCTCAAAACGCAAGCTCACAACGGATGACCTGATCGCGTTCGGAAGCATGACACCCGAAATCGCGCTTTTTCTGGAAGAGGCCGTCCGTGCCAGGCAGAACATCGTGGTGTCGGGGGGCACGGGTTCCGGCAAGACCACGCTGCTGAATGTGCTTTCGCAGTTCATCCCGCACAACGAGCGGCTTGTGACCATCGAGGATTCGGCCGAGCTGAAACTCAGTCACCGCAACATCGTGCGCCTGGAAGCGCGGCCCGCCAATATCGAAGGCCGCGGGCGGGTGGCCATCCGCGACCTTGTGATCAATGCGTTGCGCATGCGTCCGGATCGGATCGTCGTGGGCGAATGCCGTGGGCCGGAGGCGTTGGACATGCTGCAGGCGATGAACACCGGCCACGACGGTTCGCTGACGACCGCGCACGCCAACACGCCCCGCGACGTGCTCGCGCGGCTGGAGAACATGGTGATGATGGCCGGTTTTGAGTTGCCCTCGGCGGCAATCCGCGAACAGATCGCCTCGGCAGTCAACCTGATCGTGCAACAGAACCGCCTGCCGGACGGCAGCCGCAAGATCGTGACGATTTCGGAAGTGACCGGACGCGAAGGCCCGACGATCCTGCTACAGGACATCTTCTTGTTTGAGCAGAAAGGGTTCAGCCCGGACGGGAAAGTGGAGGGGCAGATGGTAGCCACCGGCAACATCCCTCGGTTTGTCGAGGCGCTCAAGCAGCGGGGAGACCTGCGTCTCGACATGAGTGTCTTTGTCCCGAAAGCCTGACCGGTAGAGAAGGAGAAGAGAGGAGTTTCTCTATGACCGACATCCTGGTGCTGGCACTTGTTTTTGCCGCGACGACATGGGGCGTCTGGGTCGTGACGCCGCTCCTCGCACAGCTTGGTCTGGAGCGCTCGACAGGAAAATATGTCCGGGTCGACGGCGTCAAACAATTGGCGCCGATCTACCGGTTCACCACGCCCGAACGCCTTGCCCAAGCGTGCTGGTCGGCGGCACTGTTGGGCAGCGGAATTGTGGCAGCCCTCCTGATCGCGGCCAATGTGTTGAACCCTTATCTTTTGGGAGGCGCCTGCCTGTTGGCGGGGGTTCTCTGTTTCCATATCCCGAACAAGTGGATTCAAGCGCGCATCAAAAAGCGGCAACGGCTGTTTGATGCCCGGCTGACCGACCTCACACTGGGATTGGCCAATGGCCTGCGGGCGGGGTCGGCGCTGCCGCAGAGCCTGGAGATCGTCTCGCGGGATATGGGCGGCCCCATGACAGAGGAATTGCTGCTGGTGCTGCACGAATACCGCCTGGGGATAGATCTTCCCGAAAGCCTGAACCGGTTGTGCGAGCGGATGCCCGGCGAAGATTTGAGCCTGCTGGTGACCGCCATCCGGCTGACCATGCAGTCGGGGGGCAGTCTGGCCGAAGTGCTGGACCGGATCACCGACACCATCCGTCAGCGGGTCGATTTCCACGACCGGCTCATGACCATGACCGCGCAGGGGCGGTTCGAGGCTATCGCCATGGCGGCGGCGCCGCTGGTCGCGTTCGCGATCCTCTTTTTTCTGGACCGCGAACTGATGCTGCCTCTGGTCCAGACAAAGATCGGCTGGTGCGCGATCGGCGCCGTTGCCGTCCTTGAAACCGTCGGCTTTCTTGTGATCAACAAAATCGTGACGATCGACGTGTAAGAGGGAACCCTATGGACGTAATCATCATCCAACTGTTGGTTTTTCTGGCCATCCTCTCTCTTGCCAGCGGAATTCAAGCAATCATCCGCAAAGAGAACACGACGCTGACCGGCCCGAAACCTCTGGTTTTCCGCATCTTCGACAGTGAGATCGCGACGATCGGGCGCGCGACAGGGGCTTGGGCCGACCATGCTTTTCCGCTTCAGGCGCAGCAGATCCGCAACGACCTGATCGCGGGCGCGTTGCCCTTGGAGAGCATCGATGTGCGCGGCCTTCAAGGGTTTGCGGGCGCGGTGTTGGGCTCGGTCGCCTGTATCATGATTTTCGTTCTCAGCCTGAATTGGGCATACGCGCTGTTGGGCGGGATCGGGTTCGCCCTGTTGGCGTGGTACTATCCGGTGGCGTGGGTCAACCGGTGTGCGCTGCAGCGCAAAGACCGCATGTCGAAAAGCATGCCTTACGCGATTGACCTGATCACGGTCTCGATGGAGGCCGGGCAGGATTTCGGCGCGGCCGTACGCAACTTGGTCAACGACGGCCCGCATGGGCCTTTGCGGGAAGAGTTCGGTGTGACGTTGCGGCAGATCGAACTGGGCAAGTCACGCATCGAGGCTCTTAAAGCCATGTCAGACCGTATCCAACTCGATGAGTTCCGCTCGCTTGTGACCTCGGTGATCCAAAGCAGCGAAATGGGCGCGAGTATTGCGTCCACCCTGAAGATCCAGGCCGAGGAGATCCGGAGACGCCGCTATCAGCGGGCAGAACGGCAGGCGGCGCGCGCGCCGTCGCTGATGCTGATCCCGACCGCCCTGTTCATTATGCCTTCGGTTTTCATTATCATCGCCGCTCCGATCATTATCCGAGCGATGGAGTCGGGCATGGGTGAATATTTCAAGCGCGGTGGAGGATGAGCGAATGGTCAGTTTGAAGGTTGAAAAAGGTGAGCCAGCCGGAGCGGTGTTTGTGTTGCGGGAGGGAGATAACACGCTCGGTCGTTCGCATTCGGCGTCCTTCCGTCTGTTATCCGCCGACGTTTCGGGCGTGCATGCCCGGATCACGGTGGCGCACGGCGCGGCGACCCTGGAGAACATAAGCCAGTTCGGCACCCGCGTGGATGATGTCCCGGCAGAGGGGCGCGTGGCTTTGCGGCAAGGGCAACGCCTCTCCTTCGGAAAAAGCACGGTTCTGCTTGTCCTTCAAACGGCGGATCCTTCGAAAGAACCGGCCCCGACGCTAGGGTCGACGCCCACACGCGGCAGACCGGAACAACAGGCGGCGGACACAGGCGAGACGCGGTTTGACGGCGCGGTTACGGGTGCGGTTACAGGCGCTGGAGCCGGCACGCGCACCGGTTTCGCCGGCGGTATCCCCGGAAAAGAGGCGGTGGTTAACTCCGATTCGGATCTGACCGTTGGCCTACCCCCTCCGGAAATGACGGCCGGAAGCGACTTCGACGAAGGTTTGACCCGTGCCATGCAGACGCGCGCCGCCACACCCGAGGAGATCGAACTCCTGCGGAAGAACGAGCAGAAGCGCCATAAAAGGCGGATCTCGCAGGGGTTGGCCATTCTGATTCCACTCCTGATCCTTGTGGTGGTTTTCCGCCCGCGGACACCGCCCCCGGAACCGAAGATCGAGTGGGCAAAAGACGCCAACGGAGATTATCTGGATCTTTTTGAACCGGGTCCAGGCGGCGGACTTTCCGCAGGCGGGTACGACATCTGTTATCCGGGGCCGGAGCGGTTCAAGAAAACGGAAACCTCCGACGGCCTGATCCTCGAAGGGTGGATCGGAAGAAACCAGACGGTTCCCATGAGGCTGATCGTCCAGGATGATCGGAACGTGCGGTTCGCCTCCATGAGCCGCGAGGCCTTCGTGGAGGATTGGATGCAACAACAGAAGGCAGGCGGCGAACGGTGGAGTTTCGACAAACCTTCGCCGACACCCGGTTTTATCGGACTACGGAACGGCCTCCCTTATACCCGGGTCACCTATTACCGTGACAGCAACGGCTCCTGGTTTGGTGTGGCCTGCGTGATCCGGCATGGATACCGCAGGATTGTTGTGCGGGCCGAGTCCCCAGCCATGGAGCGCGCGCGCGTGGAAGATCTCCTCTCCTCCAAGTTTCTCCGCGTTTCGGAAGCGATGGAAAACGCCCACTGGGAACCGTCCGCCGACATCCCGAAAACCGAGGAAAGCGCGATCCTCAAGCAGGTCGAAGCCGATCTCAACCGGATGGCGCCCGCCACATGGGTTGAGCTGCAGAAAACGTTAGCGGGGCTGCTGACCAAAACGGTGCGGACGGGAAACCCGCAGGCCGAGGCCGAAGCCCTGCGCCTTCTCGTTCGGTTGCATGAGCGCCAGACACTTTGGTTCAACAGCCAGGAACTGGCGTTTAATGCCGCACAGATGCAGAACAATATGGGGAAGGCGATGGAAATCTCGCGATTTACCAAGGCTGTTTTTAAGGACATGGAAGACCAACGGTATTACACCGTCAGGAAATGGGACACGGAGCTCTGACGCCATGCTTATTCGACTGGAACACAACGGGCGGATCGTTCAGGAGATCGGCTCGGACGCAATCGCCGGCGAGCTTGTCATCGGGCGCAGCCATGCGTGCACATGGCCGGTGCCCAAAGAGGACAATCTCTCCAGTTCCCGTCATGCCGCGCTTTTCAAGAAGGGAAAGAACGTTTGGCTGAAGGATCTCGGGAGCACGAACGGCACTTTCTGCAACGGCAAGCGGATCGAAAAAAAGAAGTTGGCGGTCGGCGACAAAATCAGCCTCGGAAACTGTGTGCTGTGCGTGGAGCCGGACCGGGGAGGCGACAGCAAAAACCTGTCCGAGGTGCTGATCCTGACGGGCAAGGGCCGCGGACAAAAAAAACAGCTGGTGCCGCCGGTCTTCACCATCGGTTCAGACCCAACCTCTTCGCTCGTTTTTCTGGATATGCTGGTTTCGCGGCGGCATGCGGAGATCCTCATCAAGGAGGACGGGAGCTGCTGGATCCGGGACTTGGGCAGTAAGAACGGGACATCGGTGAACGAAATGCCGCTCCGGGACGACAAAGAGCGGTTACTCAAAGACGGCGACCGGATCGCGTGCTCCCATTTTGAGATCGAATTCCATGACGGGGCGGTCAAACATTCCAACAAACAGACGTGGCTGCGCATCGGGATTCTTGGCGTCACGCTCTTGGCGGGGCTGAGCGTATACTGGACGTATCAGCACCTCAAACCCTCCGCCGAAGCGTTCATCAAAGCGGCGCGGCGGCTGGCCGTTCAGGAAGCGTTCGAGGATGCCGCCCTCGAAGTCGAGAAAGCGGCCACCGCCCGCCATGCCGCCTCAAACCAGGTGGCCATCGAGGAGTTGCGCCGGCTGCTCGGCGTTTGGAAAGCCACGCTGACGCTCTGGCAAAGCGCGCAACAGTCGTTAGAACAGGGCGAGTGGGTGTCGGCCTCGCGCGAACTCGGCATGCTTCAGTCAAGCAAACGGGAGGCGTGGGAGTGGAATGCAAAGGCTTCCGCCGAAAGAGAGAACGCGACGCATTCGAAAGCCGCTCTCGACGCGCTTTTGCAGGCCGAATCGCTTCTGGGGCGCGAAGATTTCGGGTTTGACGAATTGTCCGCCAGTCAGGCTGCGGTGAAACGTTCGCTGGACCGTGTCAAAGCGGGCGAAGCCCTGCCCGCGTATTTGACCCGCCTTGTTGAGCAACTGAACCTCGTGTGCGGCCGGCAGACGATGCTGCTGAACGAAAGTAAAATGATGGAAAAGGCCCTGGATCAGTTGAAAGAGCCCATGCCCCCGTATGAGGAAATCGTCCGCGTGTTAGAGCAGGCTAGCGCCAGCAAGGAGCCTGCTTTGAAGCGCCGGGCAACCGTACTGGCCGAGCCGCTTAAAGCGCTGGCCTTGAGCTTTAACCGCCTGACCGAAACCGCACAGCAAGTCAGGCGACTCGAGTTCAAGCAGGCGTTGGACATCAATCTGGATTTGCCGTCGGCCGATGCCTGTACGCTCGACCCGCGCGTCTCCCAAGCCCGCCAGAACCTCGAGAACATCCACCTGAACCTCAAAGCTAAGACCAGCCAACTCATAAGCCTGTTCGGCGAGGTCGAGAGACGGGCTGGCCGGGAGAGCGACACGCCTCAACAATTGGCGGTTTTACAGAACGCCGACGTGCTCACCCGCGTGATGGCCTGCGACTCGCTCAACCACACCCTTCCAAAACGTAGCCGGAAAGAGCCGGCGGGCGAATATGACCGCGTGCTTGGCGTCGAAGAGTTCTACATGTATCTGAGCGCCTTGCCTGAGCCCGTCGACCCCGCAGCCCTTGCGGATCTCCCGTTCACCTCTGTCCTCAGTCAGACCCGGCAGTTGTACCAGAAGATCGACCAGTTCATGGCTTTCATGCAGCAACCCGACAATCAGTGGCTGATGGCAGACCAGATGGGGCAACAGGTGTCCCGGTTGAAAGGGTTTCTGCAAAAACGGGATGACCTGGTCCGCGTGATGGTCACCAAAGCAGAGGCGTCCTCCGGCCGCGAAGCGCTCATCGCGGGCGGTATCGCGGCCAGACTCACCACGGCCGCCGGCAGCGATGTCCAAATCAAAAACAAAAAGCCCGAAGAGTGGCTTGCCGGCGAGTTGAAAAAACTGCGCAGGGCTTTACTGCGCCTGAACGAAGAATATTCGCTGGCGGCACCGACACGGCAGATCGATATCCGTTCGGAAATTCTCAAGAACGGGCTTCCGGGCGACCCGGTCGTCCGCCGCATGTGGGCCATGAAAGATGCGGCCGCGACCAGCCGCCCTTGATGATTGTTCGGATGGCGACAGCTCTGAGCGCGGAACCGGCAGGCGGCCAGGCCGTTCCGCCCCGTGAAAAAATATTTTTTAATAATCGTTGACACAGCAAATTAAATATGTAATTTCAAAATTGATTCTGGACAAGTGTAGATTAATCCATAATTGGAGGCCGTCATGAAACATCTGTCCGTATATACTGCAATCGTACCCGCCCTGTTTTTGTCGGTCCGGTTGACCTATTCGCTGATTCCCGGCGACGAACCCGCCGGCACCCCGCCCGAAGGCTTCGAGGACAGACTATTGCTCTGGACAGCGGGCGACACACCCGAAGTGTGGTTCGTGACCGGCCCCACCAACTGCACCGCAGTTCAAATGGGTTCAGGGCACACCGTCGCGTTGTTCGCGGACGGAACCGTCCTCGCATGGGGAGACGACACCCACGGGCAGAGTGCCCGAAAGCCTCAGGTCTGGGAAGGAAAGTGACCCAAAAGTGTTACCTATGTCCTGAACCTCATTTGTTACCTATGTCCTGACCGCGCCACCTGTAACCTGTCCCCCGCAACCCGTAACCTGAAAAAAACGGTTGCGAACCTCCCGGAAAAAGGAGTATGTTTATCCCGGTGATTGGCTGGAGTGATTGAACCGGCAAGGACAACGCATGAGGAAAAGACC
>JALHET010000634.1 GCA_022839525.1 Lentisphaerota bacterium | reverse complement strand
CGGAGATCTTGCTGCCCGGCGCAATCTCGCCCCGGATGATGGCGGCCTGGATACGACGGAAGACGTGCTCGGAGAGGGTTTCCGAGTCTTCGGTCACAGCCAGGGGAGTTTCCAGGGTGGCAGCCATGATTGTCGACACATTCGATTTGAGATGCGCCGAAAATTACGCCCAAGGCCATTTACTGTCAAACAAAAGACCCACATTGTCGACAATGGTCGGGTGTCGCGAAAAATTCATATAAAGGCGTCACCGCCTTCACAAAGCGCGCGGGCCGTCTGTCGCCGCAGAAAACCCACATGCTAGAATGCGCGCCTCATGCGCCTGGCGAGGCGCCACCGTTTTGCTTGCTAGACTCTTTCGCCAGACGCCGGGGCCATGGTCCTTGCGCCGGGCATCAGGATCCCGAACCGCATCCAAGGACCCATGACTTACAAGCCACTAGCCCTGCTCCTGTGCCTGGCGAGCCTGCCAGGCCTCAGCCTCGCCAACGGCAAGACCGTCTACGGTCTGAACGAATACGCCCGCCTTTCCGACCTTGACCTGGTGATCGCCGCCAAGCTGGACACCGGGGCCAAGACCGCCTCCCTCAGTGCCCGCGACATCAAGCGTTTCAAGAAGAACGGAGAGTCGTGGGTACGCTTCTACCTGGCCATCGACGACGCCCACGCCCACCCGATCGAGCGCCCCCTGGCGCGCATCAGCAAGATCAAGCGGCGTGCCGGCGACTACGACCCCGAGGAAGACGACAACCGTTACACCGCACGCCCGGTCATCGAACTGGACGTGTGCATGGGCGGCGCCCTGCGGCGGATCGAAGTGAACCTCACCGACCGAAGCGCTTTCCAATACCCGCTCCTGATCGGTTCCGAGGCACTCAAGCGCTTCGATGCACTGGTCGACCCGAGCCTTAAATACGCTGCCGGCCAACCCGGCTGTGCCACTGACGCAAACGCTGCCGAGTAACTCACATGCGCTCTCTTACCCTGCATCTGAAAGTCCTCATCACCCTGCTGGTGACCCTGGGCG
>JALHET010000633.1 GCA_022839525.1 Lentisphaerota bacterium | reverse complement strand
TGTTTTCGGCGTAATATTGATCCAGCTGACCCGTATTGCGCCGCTGTTTCTTGGTCAGATGATCTTCCACAAAGGTCTTCTGCAGCAAGGCATCGCCCGTATACTTCTCGTTGGTCAGCATTTCGACCACATGGTTGCCCGTCCACGTTCCTCCGAAGCGCCGCGGTGTATTGGTCTCTCGAAGCCTTGCCGCGATACGGCTGCTGCCGGCGCCATCCAGATATGCTTTGAACACGTCCCGCACCACGGCGGCTTCGTCCTCGTCGATCACGATCTGTCCGTCCACCGACCGGTAGCCATACAGCAGCATCAGGTTCATGGGCTTCCCCTCGGAGAAATCCTTGCGTATCCGCCATTTGCAGTTGTCGGACACGCTTTTGCTCTCCTCCTGCGCAAAAGAAGCGAGGATGGTGAGCATCAGCTCGCCGTCCCCGCTCATGGAGTGGATGTTCTGCTCCTCAAAATAAACGTCAATGCCCAGCGCCTTCAGCTCGCGCACCGTTTCGAGCATGGTCACCGTGTTGCGGGCGAACCGGCTGATGGACTTGGTGAGGATCAGGTCGATCTTTCCCGCCCGGCAATCCGAGAGCATCTGCCGGAATCTGGGCCGGTCGCCCTTTGTGCCGGTGTACGCTTCATCGGCGTACACGCCCGCGTATTCCCAGCCGGGTTGGCGCTGGATATAGGCGCTGTAGTGGCTGATCTGCCTGGAGAGGGAATGCAGCATGGCGTCCTTTCCCGTGGAGACGCGGCAATAGGCCGCCACACGCTTGCGGCGAGGGGTGGGCGCGTCGGGTTTGACCTGCCGGATCTGCATAGGTTGTTGCTTCTGTTCTTTCTTCAAGGCGCTTACCTCCTTCCGCGACCATATATCCCTCTTTTGCGGCCGGGAGTCAACCGTGATTTTGATACAAATCGCCCCAAACAGGGGAGAATCTTTCCGCGAGAAACTGTGACAATCTGACGAATTCCCTGCCGGTCACCAGCCCGGCGTTGCGCAGGTTTCTAAGAACCGCCATGGAGGTGC
>JALHET010000632.1 GCA_022839525.1 Lentisphaerota bacterium | reverse complement strand
GTGCAGACTTGGCTGGCGCGAACCCGCTCGGAACGGAACGGAACAGGCGGCACACGCAGCGTGTACCGGCTTTACGCCGTTTCTAATCTGGGCTCTTTCTTTGGTTTGCTGGCCTATCCCTTCCTGCTCGAGCCGCATGTGCCGCTGACTGTGCAGTGGTGGGGTTTTGCCGCATGTCTAGCGGGATATGCGGCGCTGCTGTGGCGCATGTCGGGCACGGCGGCGCAACCGGCACAATCGGTCGACCCGGCAGCTCCAGTAGCCTCTGCCTCGTCCACCAACGTCTGGCTCTGGTTTGTGTTGCCGGCCCTGACCTCATTCCTGTTAAACGCGGTGACGGCGCACCTGACGCTTGACGTGATGCCGTTGCCGCTGTTGTGGGTGGTGTTGCTGGCTGCGTTTCTGTTCAGCTATGTGGTTGGTTTTAGCGGGTGGCTGGCGCGTTGGAACGGATGGGTCGAGTTGGCGGCTATCGCGTGTGTGGCCGTGCTTGCGCTGACCATGCAGCGCACCGGGGGAGCGCGTGTCTACGTGCCCAATCTCGTGGGCGGCATCGGAGTAGTGGCGTTTGGCGCCACGCTGTTGCACGGATGGCTTTATCGGCTCCGGCCTTCTGGAGAACTGTTGACGCGTTACTATCTTGCCAATGCTTTAGGGGGCGCGGTGGGCGGCATTTTAGCTTCGATTGTAGCGCCTTTGATATTCAAGGAAGTCAGCGAGTATCCCCTCGTCCTTGTGTTTCTGATTTTTATGATGGCCTGTTACCGCTGGCTGGAGCCGTCGGACGACGAGGGTTTCAAGAAGGTAGTGCCAAGATGGGTGTATGTGCCGATCGTCCCGATTGTTTTGGCCTTGGTTGTTTTCCGCACTTGCGTGGAGGATACTAAAGGCCGCGAGATAGTCTACAGGGGCCGCAGTTTTTATGGGACGATAACGGTCACAGAAGTTGCCGCAGCAACGGGAGGGGGGGCAAAAGGTGTGCTGCGCGAATTCATTCACGGTTCGACAGTTCACGGGGTACAAGCGC
>JALHET010000002.1 GCA_022839525.1 Lentisphaerota bacterium | reverse complement strand
CCCCCCCCCCTGTGCAACACTCTATGACAGTTAAAGCCATTGCTATAATATTTCTTGACAGCCCAACCCGCTAAAAGCCTTCTTCTAATGCCGGAAGCTGCGCTGGCCGGTAAAGACCATGGCGACGTTGGCGTCGTTGCAGCAGTCGATCACGTCCCAGTCGCGGATCGCGCCGCCGGGCTGCACAATGGCGGTGATGCCTTCGCGGATACCGACCTCCGCGCCGTCGCGGAAAGGGAAGAAGGCATCGGAGACCATGCTGCAGCCGGGCAGGCCGCCCTTGCGGGTCTTGACCTCCTCGTCGATCCCGTCCATGCGCCGTTTGCCCTCGTCGCCGAATTTCATCATCAGGTCGTTGTAGGGCGTGGCGTATTTCTCCCATGCGATCCAGTCGGCCAGCTTGCGGTAGGCCTTGTCGCGGGCGATCTCGGCAACGCCCACGCGGTCCTGCTCGCCGGTGCCGATGCCGACAGTCGCGCCGTCTTTGACATAGAGCACGGAGTTGCTGGTGACGCCCGCCTCGACCAGCCAGCCGAAGATGAGGTCTTCATACTCTTTCGCGGTCGGCAGCCGCTTGATGCGGTGAACCGTACCGTCCTTGGTGGTACATTCGGCGGGCATGAGCTGGCTGGCCTTGCGCGCCTCGGGCACGAAAGACCACTGGGCCACGAGGCCGCCGTCGACGAGCGATTTGAAATCGACCACACGCCGGGCCACGAACTCGGTGAGGCGGGCCATGTTGTTGATGCGCATCACGCGCAGGTTTTTCTTGGCCGCGAAGAGATCCATGACCCCGGGGGCGAACTCGGGAGCCACAACGACTTCGGCGTAATTCTCGGCCACGAGCCTGGCGGTCTCAAGATCCACCTCGCGGTTGAGCGCGATGCAGCCGCCGAATGCGGCCAGACGGTCGGCCCTGTTGGCGCGGGCATAGGCTTCGGTCAGCGTGGCGGCTTTGGCGACGCCGCAGGGGTTGTTATGCTTGACGATCACGGCGCAGGGCGTGTCGTCGAGGTAACGCAGGATGTTGAGCGCGTTGTCCGCGTCGGTGAGGTTGGTCTTGCCCGGGTGCTTTCCGGACTGGAGCAGTTCGGGATCTGAGGCCAGATAGTGATTCGGCTCGAGGGCGATGACGTCGCCGAGCACGAGGTTGCCATTCACCAGCTTATACAGGGCGGCCTCCTGACCCGGGTTCTCGCCGTAGCGCAGTCCCTTCTCCTCCCCGTCGATCACCCATGTGACCTTCTCGTAGGCAAGGGTCTGGCGCTTGGCCCCGTCGATGAAGGAGATTTCCATCTGCGGGGTGAAGTGATCGTCCATGATGGTTTTATAGGCGGCTTTGAGATCGGTAGCCATGGGGACTCCTAAAGGAAGTTAAAGCACGAAGTTTCTTATAACGGAAGTGTAAGGGATCGCCGGCCGGTTGTCAAAGCGCGACCGGCGCGGAGCTGGCGTTTTCCGTAGTATCGCTGTTTCCCTCGGGGCGTCACCTCGCACTCCTTGACTTTGCGCTCGTGGAAATCCTGCAGAACCCGTCCGGACGGCAATTCCGCCGCGGCCGTGATGGCCTCCGCAGCGGCTGCCCATAAGAGAAACGCGCGTTTCACCGGCACGCCCCCTTTGCCTGCGCCGGGGATCAGAGTTCGCGGATGAACATGTTGCGGAACTGGACGAGCGAAGGCGGGCTGATCCACTTGCCGTCTTTCAGGCTGCCGTGATGCTGGAGGGCGATGGGGCCGCTCTCGGGCAGGTCGGGAATTGTCACGCCGGGCAGCACGGGCTGGCCGTTGAGGATCACGCTGACCGTGCTGCCGCGCACGGTGATCTCGAAGCGGTTCCATTTCCCAACGGGGTTGTCCGCCTTGACCTTGGGCGTTGCGCCCGCCCGCACCTCGGGCGGCATGGCCGGGTCGCGCCGCACCCCGTACATCTCGCCCGAACCGGCTGGCCAGCACCAGATGTTGACCTGGTGTTTTCCCGATCCCCGCAGGAAGATCCCCGAATCGGAATCGGGGATTGTGAGGGTCACCGGTTTGCCGTTGGCGTCTTTCTCCTCGCTGCCGTCCGGAAGGATGTTGCAGGCGTAAGGGTTCTGGAACGGCGTCTCCTTGATGCGCCAGTCCACCACGAGTTGGAAATCTTTATACGCCTTCTCGCTCCAAAGGTTCTTGTCGCCGGGCGCCTCGCTCCGCGCGTCGTAGTCGATGACCTCGTTCACGATCTTCCAGTGGCCGTTGTCGCCCTCCGGAACCTTCCAGTTGCGCAGGTCGATGCCGGTGAAGAGCGGCACGAAACCGTCGGCCGCGCGCGCGGTCTCCTCCGGTTTCGGGTTGGCCGAGGGCAGCTCCCTGATGCGGAGATTGCGGAAACGGCACTCCGAACCCTCGGACTCCAGCATGAGGTAGCCTTTGCGCGGGGAGGCGGCCTTGGCGATGGTGACTTCCTTGCCGTTGACGCTGAGGCTGATGTCGCCGTTATTCGCGACCACGCGGTAGTGGTTCCACTCTGGCGAGGGTTTGGTGCGTTCCTCGGAGGGGAAGCTGCGCCGGCCGTTGGCCGAGACGCGCCCCGCGACGGTCAGTGCCGCCCCGTTCACCGCAAAGATGTCGCCGTGTGTGCTGTACCACTCGTTCTTGCCTTTCGCGGTGTAGCCGGGGTCGAGGATCTGCACTTCGATGCCGCGCGAAAAGGCCGAGCCCGTGACGGGCAGGCCATCCGCCCAGATGAAAAGGCCCGAATTGCCGCCTGCCTTCATGTGTTGCCACTCGAATTCGATGATGAAGTTCTCATACATTTTCGCGGTGCGCATCGTGCCGACCGGCGAGCCGGTTGTGACGATCATGCCGTCGCGAGCCGCGAACGTTTCCGGCGCGATGTTGCACGGTTCCCATCCGGAGAGATCCTTGCCGTTGAAGAGCGGAGAGAAGCGGCGGTTTTCGGGCTTGAACGACACGCGCCACTGGCTGCCGTTGTTTCTGGCCACGCGCGTTTTCCATTCGGGCTTGATATCCTCGGGGCTGGCTGCCGGGCGCGGCTTGTAGTAATCGTGCTGGTGCAGCGTACACACCGCGCCTTCCGCATCCAGTCTCATCAGCACGTAGCCGATATCTCCCCAGTGTCCGGTGGACGGCAGGCAGAGCGTGTCGACGCCCTGTTCGTACTGGATTTTCCAGTGATGGTTGTGCCCATAGATATAGGCCGCATAGAAGGCGTTGGAGGCCAACAGTCCGGCCACGCCCGTTTCCCCCAGCGGATGGTGGGCGCCCACGAAAACCGGCTTGGCCGTGCGGGCCAGCGTCTGTTGCAGCCACGTCCGTTGCGTTTCGTCGATGCCGCCGTTGACGGGGCCCTCCAGGCAGGAATCCAACAGGATGAAATCGGCGTGCGGCGTTTTGACGACCGTCACCATCCGGCCGGGGACAAGCGGCGCGACGCTCTGGCGTTCCGGGAAGACCGAGAAGAAAGGCGCGCGCCGGTCGTGGTTGCCGAAACAGGCTGACCACCGGACGCCCGCGTCTTCCAGCGGCTTGACCAGTTCCCGCAGCATGCGGTAGTCGTTGGTCTCGCCGCAGTTGAACGAGAGGTCGCCGTAGAAAATCGCGTTCGCCGGGCGCGGGTTACAGGCCAGCACGTCCCGCACGCACTGCGCGATCCCCGCGCGCTGATGCGGCCACTCCTCCTTTTGGGTCGAATGCAGATCGGCGAAGAGCGCGACCAGATTCTCGTCCAGCGGAACGTTGCCGGCCATTCCCAGCGCGGCTAGAAGTGTCACGAACGCCGACAGGAACGTTTTACGTAGAGTCGCGTCATGTGCAAAGATTCTCATAATCTGTTTCCCCTTGTTTTTTCACGTGCCCCCGATGCGCGGAAAACGCGCACGCGGGGAACCCCTTATCTCACAACGAGCACCTGATGGATGTCGATCTGCGGAAGCGTCAGTTTGACCGTGCCGTCCGCATAGGCGAAATCCAAACGGTTGCCGCCAGGCTCCAGGGAGATGCCCGAAGGCTTGGACGGCAGCCGGAGCGTGACGGCCAGCGGGCCGACCGGTTCGATCGCCGTCTGGATGGGAGCGGTCTGGTGCGGCCCGGAGGTGTTGACGAGGTTGACCAGCAGGTTGCCCTCCTTGCGCATCAGGCAGACATCCACAAAGGGCGAGCCCGATACTTCCACCATGGGCTCCGGGAAAAGTTTCCGGACCAGCGCGTTGAAGAAGGCGCGCACGACCGGGCTGCGGACACCGTTGTAGCTCGACCCCACGTCCGCATAGGCGGCCGCGATCTTTCCCTGACCTAACGGGGTCACCGATGCGGCGGGCTGCCCGACCGCGTTGTCCGCGGTCCGCAAGGTTCCGAACGGCTCTGCGGAACCGCCGAGGCTGACGCCCTGCGTGCAGCCCTTGAGCGGCGCCTGTCCGCCGTTGAATGCCAGCGCCTGTGCGTTGGCCTGCGGTTCGCCGATAAGCGTCACGTCCAGCTCGGCCTGGAACAGCGCGGCGCATTTCGGCCCCACCAACAACAGGTTTCCGCCTTTCTTCGCATAGGCGACAAGTTCTTTTTTGAAAGGCTGCTCAAGGTAAGCCCACTCCGGCACGACGATCAGGGGATAGTCAGACAACCGCCCCTTGAGCTGGTGTTCGCTTACGACCTCCACCGTGTTTTGGCTCTCCAGCAGGGCCTGCAACACGCCGCTCAAGCCCGACAGCTCCCGTCCGAACAGGCTCTTGATCTTGCGGTAATGCCCGGCTGTGGAAAGCAGCACCGCAATCTGGGGAACCGGCTCGGAACGGTGGCACAGTGCCTGACGCTCGCGGCAGAATTTCGCCGTTTCCGCCATGACCGGCATGTGTTCAGGGCGGACAGACCCGTCGCGTCTCTGTGTGAAATACGCCTGGAACCCGCCGCCCAACGCCACCACGATAGCGGCCTCGCGTTCGAGCTGCGGCGCGGACTTCTGCATGTACAGGCCGTCTGGGCCCTTTGTCCGGCTGAAGCTCCACGCCATCAGGTCCCAGGGCAATCCCTGCCGCGCCAGAAAACGCGCCGACAGCCGTGCCGAGTTCACACTGTCGTCCGGCGCGTAATCGCCCGACAGGAAATCCACCGGCGCGCTGACCGGCTCCGCCATGTGGTCGGTGAACGCCCAGTTGCTGCAGAGTTGGAACGAGGGGTGTGTCTGCTTGACCGCGCTGATGTAATGCCGCAAGTATTTGCGGAACGCCTCGCGGTGGAACTGCTGGAACTCGGGCCAGTGCGGATCGTCCGGGGTTTTCGGCAGCGTCTGGATACCCGTCTCATCGCGGAAGGCCTTGGCCGCGTTTTCGCCGTAGTCCGGAACCGTGGCCCAGCACTCGCCGTCGACCCACGCGCCGTCCACGCCGTACACGCCGGCCAGTTCGCGCAGTTGCGGGATCAGCAGCTTGTCCGCATACGGGCCAAAGACCGAGGTGATCTTCGTGCTCGGCTTTCCGTCCGCCCCCACTGCCGCCCAGCCGGGATGTTTCGTGACCGCCGCCGTGTCCCACACGCCGGAGTAGTGCATATAGAGCGCGACGCCCTTGTCGGCCGTCACCTGACGCCAGACCCGCAGGGGGTCGCCTCCCGCGAATCCCGGCACAGGCTGACCCACACGGGTCGGATAACTCGAATAACCCGGATGCCCCTTGCAGTCGATCTGGATGTAGTCGGGGCGCACCGTGTCGAGAATCTGCGCCACCATCGCGGGGGTTGTGTTCGAGCCGACCGCCGTACAGTCCGGCCCGGCATGGAAATCGAAGTGGATGCCGAGAAAACTGTCCGCGCGCCTCAGCCGCGCGGGCGTCCCGGGGTCTTTCTTGGCGGTTTTTTCTGACACGCAGGCCGCAGTCCAAAGGACAAGGGCTCCGGCCAGAAACACCTTGACGCTTCGCCGTCCCCGAAAGGTTCCGTCCCATCCCATGTTTCTCCCCTTGACACGAATAGGTTTTGAAAAAGAAGTTTAACAGGAACTCCCGCGTAAGACAAATCCTCTCGTGATTCCATCCGGGCGGATTTGGGGTTGACGGTTTTCACTCCCCCTCCGCATAATAAATGAAATCACGGGAGCCGGACCGTTGTCGGCTAACCTTATATGTGACGCGAGTGTCGTCAAGTGGGAGATTATCATGAATAAGACGGTTTCTGCTCTCGCCGCGATCACAGCCGCGGCATGGAATGTTTTTGCCGAAGCGGATCTGGTCGACAACGTAACCACGCAAAGGACGTACGCGAGCGGAGCGGTGATCTCGCCGTCGACGACGGCGATCCCTGCGACACTTCCCGACGTCGGGGTGACGCCGAGATTCCATCTCGATGCGACGCAGACAACGGGCTGGACGTTCAACGGCGGTACCTCGCAGGTGAGGGGAATACCGTCTCTGACCGGAACGCGCTTTCTCACCAACAACGCGCCGACCCACATCACCGGACAGGTGAAGCGCAATGACGACGGCTCGTACTGGGACAACAACGACTACTGGGCGACCGATTTTGCGACGCTTGAGCAGAACGCGCTCAACGGCAAGCCCGCGCTCGATTTCGGCGCACGAGACTCCAAGAGGGGATTTCTCTTCGACTGGCAGGGCGACCATGAGGCGGGTTCGACCGGCTACACCAACCAGCTCCGCAACATCGGCACGGTGATCGCGGTCTGGAACTCGGAGAACGGCGGCGGACAGCTTCTCGCTGGCGGTCGCTTCATGAGCAACGGTTCGGAGTGTTCCATCCCCTGGGTACGCGGTCCGGCGTACACCTACTGCGGCACCAACGTCAACACCCAGACCCCCGATACCGGCTCCGGCTACATCAATTCGTTTGAGGCGTGGAGCCCGGTCGTATGGAGCGCCAGCATCAACAATGCTGGTAACGCACAAGCCGCCTATCAGGCGGTGACTGGTGTCGTCCGCCACGACGGGCAAGCGTCTGTTCCCTGGAAAGTTGGCTTCAACGGCGGCTGGGAGATTGTTTCGATGATGCCGACAGTAGCGGACTGTGCGGCGAACGGCATCGGTTTCGGCACGCTCTATTCGAACATCTCCTCACTCTCCGGCGGTTTCAAGGTCGCGGAACTGCTCATCTATCCCGCATGTCTCGATGTTTTCGCCGTGAAGCGCGTCGAGGATTACCTTGCGAACAAGTGGTTTGGCCGGATCCCGGCCGGGCAGGGCGGAAACGCCTACCTGCATGACGCCTACGCGCCGGTTGCGAGCGCCACCAGAAACGGCACGGCGCTCCACGTCGAGGCAGGCGAAGGCGAGACCCTGACGCTCGGCGACGTCTCGTTCGACCGCGGCAGCGGCGCCGTGCTCTACAAATCCGGCCCAGGCACTCTCGTCTTCAACGGCTCCGCACGCTACACCGGAACGATCGTCCTTTCTAACGGAACGTTGAAAATTGCGGCGCGCACGATCCCGGGCTCCCTGCCGGCTAACCCCGCGTTCGCTATCGACGCATCCGTCCGCAGCACCTACGAGGGGTACCTGCGTAAAGAGAACGGAACCACATACGTCGACCGCGTCAACATGACTTCCGCCCTGCCTTACAAATGGGCGGAGTCGATGTATCTCGGGCGGGATTCGAGCTGGAATGCGCCATTCCTCGCTGAAAACGCGTTTGATTCTGTCAACGGTTCACCCTCCGCAGCATTCGACTTTTGGGACGTTGCCGGCATTGGCGGCAGCTTTTACGGCGCCTACTGGCGCACAATGAAAACGAGTAACGGGGCGGCTGTCCAGATACACGGCATCACCACGATGTTCGCGGTCGTCAACCCGCGCTTCAGGGGCGGCACGATCCTCGGCAACGTCGGCGCGGCAGACGTGACCAGTGACAATTCGACCGGATGTTATTTCGAGCGCTGCCAGCAACATCCGAGCGTGAATGAGACGTCCAACCTGACGCTCTGGTCGAAGCCGCTTCTAGGGACCAATGTTTTCACCCGCATCCATCCGACGCTGACGCCGGTAAACGGCATCACCATGATCGACGGTGTGGTGCGCGATCCCCGCGCCGGATACGCCACCCCGGGCTGGCAAGTTGTCTGCTTGCAGGTTCCCGCGTCGATCGTCAGTATGATCGGCGCCACTTACAACGAAACTTACGCCGGCGGGTTCCAGCTTGCGGAACTCGCGCTCTACAACCGCATGCTCTCCGAGGAGGATATCCGCGACGCCGAGGCCTATCTCACCAAGAAATGGTTCAACCGTTCGCTACCGGGCTATGAGCGCACCGCCTCTGAAGCGGAGACCCCGCAGGTGCAGTGCCTGACCGTCGAGAACGGCGCTGAAATCGAGATACCGTCCGGCAAAACCGCCCGCATCGGCACGCTTACGGTCAACGGCGCGTTCACCGTCAAGGGCGGCGGCACACTCGAAGTCGTGACGCCTTCGACGACGACGCCAGCGGTGACGTTCAAGGACGGGAGCACGCTCGTCCGCGCCCAGCCGCCAACGGTTTCGTCGCTCACCGACTGCGCGAAGGGCGCTTCCATGCACCTCGACGCCATGGCGACGAACACGGTGATCATGAACCCGTCGTCCGGAACCTATGTCCGTTACTGGGCGGACAAAACCTATCGCAACTACAGTTACGATCCGAACGGGTTCACCACGACCACGCCCGGCACAACGGTTCCGCCGCTTGTCCAGGATGGCGCGGCCTGGGGTTTTGCGGAAGGGACGCGGCTTTTCTCCTTCGGGGACTTCCGCAACCAGCGCCGGATGTGTTTCATGAACGACGTGAACGGCATGCGGTCCGCCTACATCGTCCGTTACACGTCCGGCGGAGCCTCCGCCACAGGCTACAAGGGCGGAATGTTGCTCGGCATTAAATACGAGTCGGCATCTAACTTCTGCGACTTTTTGTTCCGCACCGACAGTAACGGCTGGTGCAACGGGCCATTCAGGCTTGAGACGAAGTCGGTGACGACTCTTTCCGGAACCACGGTCTACACGAACGGTACACAGCTCTCGGTGCTCGGGTCGTACCTCTACGACAAGAGCCCGCAGCTCATCGAAGTGCATCTTCCGGCCGGAGCGCACGTTTCCGGACTTTCCTGTTACGGTAGCCATATCGACTACACCGGAGGCAGCGCCTACGGCGAGATGCTCCTTTACGAACGCGCGCTCACCGACCGCGAGAAGGTCGCAACCCGGAACTACCTCATGAAGAAATGGTTTGGTACGGCGGATGACGCTCTGACACCGCTTCCGGAGGCGACGGTTAACCCCGGGATGGCCTTCGAGGTCGTGGTCAAGGACGGGGATGAGATTGGTTCGATCGCCGTCTGGAAACTTTCCGGTGAAGGCGACATCACCAAGATCGGCGACGGAACGCTTGACCTGTCGGACTTCCTCTCCTACACCGGCAAGCTGACGGTCGCTGCGGGCACGGTGAAACTGAATCGCGGCATTCCCGCGCAGGAACCGTTGCTCCCTGCCCGCGACGCGCTTATCACGCGTTTCGACGCGACGAAAGGCGTGACGACGGCTGCGGGTTCGGTTTCCGTCACGCGTTGGGACGAGGCCGAGGGTACCAACGGCTGGTATGCGGTTCCGAACAACGACAACAACAAGCCGACCTGTGTCAACGACGACACGCTCTCCGGCAACAAGGTTGTCAAGTTCGGTAAGAATTCGGGACAAGCGCTCAGGTTCAAGAACGCTAATGACGCATACGCGGACCTGACGGGTTTCTATTCCGTTCTCTGGGTGATCGGCTCTCAGGAGGGTGGCGGTTTCCTCCTTGGCGGCGGGACGTGCTTGCGCAACTCCAATATTAAGGATTCGTATCATCGCGGCGTGTCGACGGTATCCGGAGTCAACGACACCTATGGTGACAATGCGACGGATGCGCTGCTCTACATCGGCGCGGCGGACGCTTCCCGCACGGCGGAATTCTACGTGAATGACACACGCATTTACGTTGGCACGACCGATCCCGTCACGCCGATGAACACCGGGCTTTCCGGCGGATGGGACATCGTCACCATGCGTCAGAACAGTTGGACTTATACCGAGGGCGGTGCCGCCGGCGGTTTCGCGTGGTGTACGAACGTCTCTGACCGCAGTGGCAGCCAGCGGCTCGCAGAGGTCGTGTTCTACAACAAGCGCCTGACGGATGAAGAACGCGAGGCCGGTGTCTTTTACCTCCGCACCAAGTGGGGTATAAACGGCTCCTATCAGATGTCCAGAACGAATGCGCTTGAAATCGCGCTGGCTTTTGGGACGTCGCTCGACCTGAACGGCGCTGACCACTACCTCGCCTCGCTTGAGGGCGTTGGTTCGGTTGTGAACGGCGGCACGCTTTCCGCGGGCAACCTTGTCCTCGACTGTTCGCAGGAGGGGCTCATCACTGTCGATGGGGACTTCGAGGTGCGCGAAGGAATGACAATCGAAATCAGGAACGTCTCCGCACTCACCGGCACCGGCTTTCATCCGATCCTTTCCTGTAACGCGGTAACCGGCGCAGCCCTGTCGACGGTGACGCTTGCCGGCGACATGTCCTGTCTGGAGCGTTACAGCATGAAGGTCAAGTACGTCAACGGCCAGCTGGGCGTTGAATTCGTCGACAGGGGTCTGATGATCATCCTCAAGTAAGACGGTGCAGCCGTGGATCTGCGGTTCAATTATCCGAAATGATCGCGAAAAACCTGTTTTCGGCAGTTGCCGCCCCCATCCTTTGCCTTGCGCTTACGTCATGCGACGCGCCTTATCAGGTTCCCGAGCGTCATGTCCCGAAGCATGTTCTGGGGAGGGACTACTGGACGTTTTTCTTCTCATGGAAATATTCCGATCCGATGGTGAAGCTTGAAGGCAAGTGGGACAACCCGGAGATCGCGAACCTGAATATGTTCAAGGAGTGCGGGGTTGTCTTCTGGTCGGGACACCTCGCGCTTCCAGAGGGCAAGGCGACGTGGCGGACGGTCGCAGGGAACTTCGGCGGCAAGGGTTGCAACTCTTGGAACAACCTCGCGGCGGCGCAAAAGGCGGGGCGTCCGGTGACGTTGATGTTCCATCCGAAATGCCGTTTCAGCGAATCGCTCGCAGGGGAAGTTGACCTGGATTACGACGATTACGCGAAATGGAAGCGCGACCAGCCCACGCTCACTTCGATCCGTATGCAGAGCGAATGGGTCGTTGATCTCGTGCAGCATCAGCTCGGGCGCAACAACCCGAAGTTCAGCGAACGCCTCCGTGCGAAACTGAACGAAGTCTGGGACACGTACGCGTGGACCAACCGCTATGACTGGCTCCAGCGCGCCTACTGGTACATGAACCGCAAGCTCGAAATCCACTACAACGACACCTCGCTCTTCGAGTCCTTCCGAAGCGCCAACTTCGTCGACCACATGGCTGCCGCGGCGGGTGCGACGACGCTCGTTTCGGAGACGACGAATACGAGCGACTGGAACGCCGAGTACCGCTGGGACGTCTCCGCCATGTTCATCCGCGGCGCCGCACGGCAGTTCGGCATTCCGTGGCGGTGGTACGTTGCCGGATTCTTCAACGGGCCGACCCGGGATGGGGGATGGGAAAACAACAGCCATGCGACCTTCAAGAACCCCGAGCGGGGCATTTCAGCCTCGTCTGAACGCCGCGTCTGCTACTACGCCTATCTGAACGGCGCTGGCGGCGTCGAACCGGAGTCGTGGAGCGGCAACTTCTTCGAGGAGGACACAGAGCGCGGACTCATGCGTCTTTCCGAACGCGGACGCAACTTCTCCGGATTCCACGATTTCACGAAGGCGCATCCGGACCGCGGCGCGACGTATACGCCCGTCGCGATTCTCGTTCCGCTTGCGCAGGGTTACAACACCTGTGGCGGTAAGCCGTGGGGCTTCTGCGATTACGGAATGGCCGACCAGATGCTTGACGGCGTCTTTTTCACCGCCTGTCCGGCCTTCAACCGCCGCAAGCTGATGAAGGAAGGGAAGGAAGGCAACCTCCACAATTCCCCGTATGCGATGATGTACGACGTGCTGGTTCCCGACACGCCGCAACCCGGGGAGGAGTTCTTGGCGGCGCTCAAGGCCTATCCCGCAGCGATTCTCACCGGAAAGTATCCCGGCGGGGCGGATCTCGTGACGCCGCTCAAGCGGTATGTCGAGGGTGGCGGGACGCTTGTTCTCAACGCCGCTTATCTGGAGCGTGGTTTTGGTCCTGAGTTCACCGGAGTCGCGACCAACGGACAGTCCTTTGCCTGCAACGGAACCTTTGAGGATTGCTGCGGCAAGAGTTTCCCGGTCAAGGGAGAATACGACGCGATGGAACTTGATCCCTTGCGCGGCACCGCGATCATCGCGAAAGATCCGGCGAACGGCAAGCCGCTCATCACGCTTGCGAAACACGGCAAGGGCAAGGTCGTCATCGTCGCGCCGCTGTGGATGGCGCCTCGGTTCGACCACGACGCAGAATACACGATTCACAAAATCCGTAGCGGCGAGCGGAGCTTCGCCTTCACCGGATACCTGTTGGCTCGCCTCCAGCGCGACCTGTTCCCGTTCCGCGTCCTCGGCGACTGCCAGTACGGCGCAAACCGCACAAAGAAAGGGTGGTGGCTGTGGGTGTTCAACAACAAGGGCGTGACGAAATTCACCGACACCGCGCAGGTGGTCGATCCTGCCGGAGCAGCGACGATCCGGGTCAGTTCCGGTGACGTTCGCTCATCCAAGGTGAAGGAGCTGGTCTCTGGCGGAGAGGTTCCGGTCGTGGACGGCGAATTTGCCTGGAGCGTTCCTTCAGGTGACGTTGCAGTGTTCGAAATTACGGAGTGATCACTGGAGGCTGGAGGCAGCCGCGTCGGCAGTGCGCAAACGGTTTCGGAATGCGAAACGCGCGGAAACAGGACAATCGACGACGTTCACTGTTGACCGGACAGAAAAAAGGACGGTCAAGTCGCTCAGTTCTCGTTCGAGTGCAGGCCGCCGGAGCCGGCGCCGAACCCGATGTTGGCGTGCTCGGGATCGCCGGGCAGGGCCTTGGAGCAGCTCCAGATGCAGGCGCCGCAGTGGACGCACTTCTCGCGGTCGAACTCGGGCGTGCCGCCTTCCTCGCCCGGCATCAGTGCCTGCGCGGAACAGATCTCGATGCAGGTGCGCTCTTTGCAGGTGGCGCAGAGCGCGGGATCAACGAAGGTCACATGGTCGGCGAAACCGCCTGCGGCCTGCACTTTGCCGCCCTTGAAAAGCACGTCCTGGTGCGACATCAGCAGGGTGCCGTCAAAGGGGATCTCAGGCCAGCCCGCGAGCGTCATCAGCGTATCGTGCAGTGGTTGCTTGGCCTTGGCGCAGGACTCGACCGCCTGCGCGAGCTTGTCGGGCGCGATGCGCCCCGCGCAGACGCTCTCGAGCGTCGG
Organism: Lentisphaerota bacterium; assembly: GCA_022839525.1. Next base: position 11,310 of record JALHET010000002.1, on the reverse strand, counting down.
GATCCGCGCCGAGGGCGGACACGACTCGATGGAGAGGTTCAGCGCGCCGTTGGTCATGCCGGTCATGCCCGTGCCCATCATGCCTGCCATGAAGCCCTTGTTGAAGCCGTCGCGCGCTTTCTTGGCGGTCTGCAGCTCCGCGTTAAGCGGGTCTGAGCGGCGGCGCTTGATGTAGGCTCCGGTGAGCGCGGCTTTGGTGAAGGGCTGGTCGCGCTTGAGCAGGTCGATGACGCCCTCGGCCAGCAAAACGCCGCTACGCCACGCCTCGTCCACGCCGGAGTTGGTAAGCACGTTGGTGGTTCCGGAACCCTCCCCGATGCGGGCGAACCCGTCGCCGGCCAGGAAAGGTTCGCCGCGCGTGCCGGACTCCTGCAGGGACTTCGCGCCCCAGGAGCGGAGCATGCCGCCTTCGATGTGGCGCCAAATATAGGGGTGCTGCATCCAGTGCTGGAGGTAGCGGTACGTGGTGCGGATCGGGGTGTCCATCCACGACGGCACAAAGATGCCCAGCGAGGCGGTGCGGTCGGGATAGACATAGAGGAAACCGAAAATTTCCGGTTCGGGATAGCCCAGCGTGTGGAGGACAGTACCGGGCTTGAGGTCGCACGAGGCGGGCAGCTCGACCACGGCCTTCATCCCCACGGCCCAGTCGTGCTGGCGGTTGCCCTCGGGCAGGCCGAAGTGGCGGTCGAGCTTGCGGCCGACCGCGCCGACCGGCCCGTCGCCCACCACGGTCAGCCGTGCGCGGATGTCCATGCCGGGCATGAAGGCGGCTTCGGGGTTGCCCTTCTTGTCCACGCCCTGATCGGCGAGGCGCACGCCCGCGACGCGGTCGCCTTCCATGATGGGCGCGTTTACCGGGGTACCCGGCCAGATCTGGACAAGGCCGGAGCCCATGAGCTGGTTGCCGACCCACGACATGAATGAACCCATCGACATCACGAGGCCCGGCTCTTTGCGCAGGAAGGGCGGGATCCACGGCAGCTCGGTGGCGCAGGGGGCTTTGCGCATGGCGAACTGGCCATACCTGAAGACGCCGTCCATGAATTTTGTGCCGGCCGTGCGGCGGCTCGCGCCGACGGGATCGAAGAGGTAGGCGACCGCCTCGTGGCCGACTTCTGCCGCGTTCGGAATCTCCTTCGCCAGATCAAGATCAGGGAACGAGGCGCGGATCGCGCGGCCCTTGGTAACGATACCGGAGACGCCGAAGCCGATATCGTCCGCGCGTTCGTAGCACATGATCTGCAGGGGCATTCCGGGCATGACCGTGCTCTCGAAGGCGGGGGTGCCGTCGGGCTTCATCATAGCGCGGGTCAGGGTGGTCAGGAATCCGGCTGTGGCCGGCCCGAAACCCACACACACGATATCGGCTTCCATCGACTGTCTTTCTGCTGTCATGGTCTGTCCTTGCTTACGTTACGTCAGCCTCATGCTCTAAAAAAACCAATAATAGTCAGGTTTCCGCGGGATGTAAAGCCCCAAGCCAAGTGGACGATCCCCGTAAATTTTGACAAGCCACATGAAAAACTGGGGATAGTCCACATGTGCTTGCCATTGCGCCGGGCAGGGTAATGTTGTATATTAGTCGACAGGGAAAAAGTCATATTTATCTAAATATCAGTTATTTATGTATTAATTATTTGGTGCGATTTTGCAAGAAAACAGGGTAATAGCGCCAAGGAGCTTGCAAAATGATGACACGCAGCGAGAAGGAGAACGGGCCGGAACAGGGAAGACTCTTCAATCCTTTCCTGAAGGACATCATAGACCGGAGCCATCCCATGGTGTGGCTGGCGGACAGTATCGACTGGAGCAGTTTCGAAGAGGCACTCGCGCCGTCGTTCTGCGAAGGGAACGGGTGCCCGTCCATACCCGTCAGGATGATGGTGGGGATGCGCTATCTCAAGTACATGGCCGGCGTGAGCGACGAAGACGTGCTGGCCGGATGGCTCGAGTCAAAGGGAGCGACGGCGACATGCTCAACATCCTCTTCGCGGCGGCGGCGTTCAATATGTGCAAGCTGATGAGGGGCTTCGCCCTCTTTTTGCGTGATTTGTTTTTTACGCCCTTCCGCTGTGCGCCAGAAACAAAACATGCTGCGATGTGTCACGTTGCTTGAAAAGGCCTTCTTCTGCCCGGCGAGTGCGGTGAGTGAGCGCGTGAGGTTCACGATGGATTCGGCCTGGCTGGCGATGGTCACATCCTTCTGCCCGCAGGCGGGGCAGTAGGCGGTGGCGACAGGGGCACGGGACTTTTCGGCTTGATCCGGGAGGGCAACCACAGCCGGAACGGCATCCTTGCTGTCGAGGCCGAGCAGCCAGTCGGCGGAGACGCCCAGGCGCGCCGCCAGCCTGACAAGCACCTCGATATCCGGGATACGCTCGCCCGACTCGTACCGGCTGTACGTGTTCTGGGCGATACCGACCCTGCGCGCGAACTCCGCCTGTTTCAATTCGCCCCGCAACGTCCTCAATCTGTCGGAAAACACACTCAAAAAAGCCTGTTCTCAAATGTGCGCTTGACCGTAGCCGCCAGAGCGAATACCATTCCGAATACGCGTGGGGTTTATCCGCCTTCGCGAGGTGGGACAAAATACGAAGTGACTTAATCTGTTGCAAAGAAGGAGGCTTGTCAATGTCACCGCAACTGATGGAGTTCGAAGCCCAAGCGTTGAAACTGTCGCCGACGGATCGTGCCGCTCTTGCCAAACGACTGATTACCAGTCTCGACAATCTGAACGAACAGCAGAATGAGCAACTCTGGATTGACGAGGCTGACCGGCGTTACCGTGAATACAAAAGCGGTAAAATCACGGCGAGATCGGCAGAAGAGGTTCTGAGCGACGCGCGGGATGCAATCAAATGAAGCCAGTTCGCTTCCTTCGGCCTGCCGAACTGGAGTTGCTTGACGCAGCACAGTATTATGAGATTCAGGCAGGAGGCCTTGGCAGCGAGTTTCTCGATAAGATCGACGCGGCCATTCTGGACATTCGCGAAGCCCCTGAACGGTGGCCAATCGTCGGGACAGGCACCCGGCGACGACTTGTTCATCGCTTTCCTTACGCGCTCTTGTATCGGGTTGAACCGGATGAGATCGTCATTCAGGCAACCATGCATCTGCATAGACGGCCGGGCTACTGGATCGGAAGGTAGAGAACCAAGAACCGGATGTCAGGCCGGTAATGGACGGTCCGGGACGTCCCGCCCTACTTTGCTGCTCGGCGGATTTCGTATAAACCACGAACCACACGAAACAAACGAAAGCAGTGCCATGCCTTTCCGTGTGTTCAGTGTATTCCGTGGTTAAACACCCCGAGCACTGCCCCCAAAAAAACCTCTGTGCCTTTTGTGTCCTCTGTGGTTCCCAAAAATTCCTAACTCCGTGCTACGCGCGGAGCTTGGCGAGCGCGGTGAGTGAGCGCGTGAGGTTCACGATGGATTCGGCCTGGCAGGCGATGGTCACGTCCTTCTGCCCGCAGGCGGGGCAGTAGGCGGCGGCGACAGGATCACGGGGCTCGGTGTCTTGATCTGGGAGGGCGGCCGCAGCCGGAACCGCGTCCTTGCTGTCGAGGCCGAGCAGCCAGTCGGCGGAGACGCCCAGGCGCGCCGCCAGCCGGACGAGCACCTCGATGTCCGGGATGCGCTCGCCCGACTCGTACCGGTTGTACGTGTTCTGGGCGATACCGACCCTGCGCGCGAACTCCGCCTGTTTCAATTCGCCCCGCAACGTCCTTAATCTGTCAGAAAACACGCTCAAAAAAGACCCTTTAAAAACTTCCCAAATGGTATTGACTGGTTTTCCCAAACGGGATAACATGGTGTCGTTCAATCGGAAAGTCTCGGTTTTATTTTAGGCCAATGTTCGGCCACATGCAACAAAAAGGGACGGAGAGGAAAAGGTGTGACGTGCGACTTTGGTTCCTGCTGTCTAGATTCGCAACAAGCATTGTCTTCGCTCTTTTATGTGGCTGCGCCGCAATGGAGCGATTGCAGTCTTCCAACGCACTTTATTTGAACGACGACGGCCAACTCCGACTTAATCTGCTTGCCGTTCGGCAGGTAGGTACGACAGACTGCGGTGTCGCATGCCTCTCGGGAGTCCTCAACTACTGGGGATTCTCGGTGTCTCAAGACAAAATCAAATCAGATCTCGGCCATCCACCCAAAGGCGGCTACACGCTTGCGAATCTCAGGGATTACGCCTTACGCCACGATTTTTCAGCCTTCGTCCTGCAAGGATCCTATGACACCCTGCAACAGCAATGCGCGCTCGGACGACCCTGCATTATTGTGATCAAAAAGGGTCGGAAAACCAACCACAGCCTTGTCGTTGTAGATTTATCACTCGCAGGAGATGACAGACGGCTGTTGGCGATGGATCCCGCCAATGGCAAGCTCAAGTCTTTCCCCGCGTCAGAAATCAACGCGCGATGGGTAGCCAAAGGTTACCCATTACTGCTCATCGGACGAAAAGGGGAGACCAATGACCAGATGTAATATGTACGTCTGGCCGACCAATACAGACACAGCCAATAAAAGGAATGAAATGACGATGAATCGAAATTCGAGACTGCACAGATACACCACCGTGTTGTGCGTGTGCATCACGTTGTTGCTCGGAGTGAGCAAAGCCATAGCCGACACTCAGCAGAACCGGTTAACGTTGCCTGTTTCCGAACAGCCCGTGCCATTCACTCAGCAGGAATGCAATCAGTTGGCTTCAACATCTTCGGAGCCAACGCTTGCAGATATCCAATGTGGCGATTCAGGTGACATTGCGCTGGGTATATTGGCTGTTATCTTGATCTGCGGCCTACTTGCAGCCGCAGCGGCCTCCTCGTCCAGCGGCGAATAATCCTTCAGCCTGAGTCCTCTGACCACGTCGTCCGTTCCACCCGGCCGTGGCTTTCCAATTCAGGCCGGAATGTTTCGTCCGCATGCTTCGGCCTGCGGTGATTCAGTGTTTTTTGTGGGGAGTACAATGGGATAGGGACGGGCAGCTTTTACGGTGTGTGCGCCTACGTGGCGAAGCGCAGTTGTCCCCCTGAAGCCCGGATTGGTTCCGTTGCGTCCTCGGGAACGTCTCCTGCTCAGGAGCACGGGAGAGTTCTCCTTGCGCCTCAAGTCTGGCGAGTTTGTCCTGCTTGCGGAGGATGCGCTCCATCGTCGACGCACTCATGCGCAGAACCTGAGCCGCGCCGAGCGCCTTCTCGCGCTCGACAAGCATGGCGAAGTTCAACACCGAGGAGACCACCTCCCCGAGCCCCTCGAAGCCCCGCTCAAATATCGGTTGCAAAACCGCCTCCATGGCGGTACCTTTCTCTTCGTGGGTCATGGCTTTTATTCCTTTCTTTTTTTGTGACACAGCAAAGTAAGGATAGCCGTGCCCCGCCTTTTTTCAAGCCAGGGTTCCCGAAGGGGGATAACTGGCCCTTTAAATGAATTTACAGACAACATGTTACACCCCCTGCCGGGCACGCGCTGTTCCCGACGAATGATCCGAAATTGAAAGCCTACCGCCTGAAACACTCCTTCCCTGTTTTTATCCACCCTGTTGAGTGATGGGCGGCACCGGGCACGGGGGTTGGCGGGTTACAGGTTACACGTTACAAGTTGGTTGAATGCCGAACGCCGAACTCAGAACTTCAAAGTTCGGCGTTCGGCGTTCTAACGTTGTTTGCAGACCCGCCGCGATTTGGTTTAATGGGAGACATGAATGAAACGGGGGCGATGGCGGGGTGCGGCGGGAAGCCGCCGTGGATCCGCGTGAAGGTTGGCCAGAACGGGCTGTTTCAAGCCACCAAAGACCGGTTGCGGGCGTACGGGCTACATACCGTGTGTGAGGAGGCGTTCTGCCCCAACCTCGGCCGGTGCTGGGCGTGCGGCCGCGCCACGGTGCTTATTCTGGGCGACCGATGCACGCGGGGGTGCCGTTTCTGCAATGTGGACAAGCGGCCCGTGCTGCCGCCCGATCCGGAAGAGCCGGGGCGCGTGGCCGCCGCCGTGAAGGAGACCGGCCTCAAAGAGGTGGTCGTCACGTCGGTCACGCGCGACGACCTGCCTGACGGCGGCGCCGCGCTTTGGGCGGAAACCGTGGAGGCGATCCGCGCGGCCGTGCCCGGCACGCTGATCGAAGTGCTCGTGCCTGATTTCGGCGGCAAGACGGACGACATCGCGGCCGTGATCCGCGCGCGGCCCGATGTTTTCGGCCACAACCTTGAGACCGTGCCGCGCCTCTACCCGCAGGCGCGCCCGCAGGCGGACTACGCGCGGTCGCTGGCCGTGCTGCGCCAAGCCTCGGAAGCGGGGCTTATCACCAAGACCAGCCTGATGCTCGGGCTCGGCGAGACACGGGAAGAGATTGAGCAGACCCTGCGCGATGCCCGCGCCGCCGGATGCGCCATCTTTTACGCCGGGCAGTATCTGCAGCCCAGCCCGCGGCACCTTCCGGTCGCGCGCTACGTCGAGCCCGCCGAGTTCGGGGAGATCCGCGACAGGGCGTACGCGCTCGGGTTCGGGTTTGTGGCGAGCGAACCGCTCGTGCGAAGCTCCTACCACGAAGAGGGTCAGACGGCCTTTGTTTGTCACTTCATCTTTGCCCGGAGGTCTTTCTCTTTGTCGCCGCTCCAATAGGCGCAGTCAAGCTCGATAAAGACCGACGAGTAAGGAATCGTACACTCCGTCTTCAGGACGACGACGTGGAAGAGTTTTGACGCCTCGTCCAGTTTCTTGAAGACCGACTCGTGCGGCAGGGTCTGCGTATGGGCTCCGGCCAAACGTTTCTCAGTTTCGGCGCGGAACGCCTCGACGCCGGGCGCGAGATCCCCGGAGAGGAACCCCATCTCCTGATCGGTGTAGAAGACCGGTTTGATGTGCGTGCAGGAGGAGATGGCCGACACGACGCGCCCGAGAACGTCCGGCAGCGGGGCTTTCGTGTCGAGGTAGGTGATGCCCGGCGCGCTTTGGTAAGGGTAGGCCTTGTCGACGACGAGGATCCAGTTGCGGTGCCCGAGCAGCGGCAACACACGGTCGAATTCCTGTTTCCAGTGCATGGAGATTCCTTAAGGTTGAGGGTGAGAGGTGACAGTCAGGCAGCCTGCTCCGCAGAGAAGTCCGAAGGCAAGAAAAACAAAGGCATGGGGCTTCATGAGAGGCTTCCGATCAGGTTGACGATTTCTGGCCATGAGGCGCTGCGGCGCATGTTGGCCGCCTGCGCGTACGTCCGGTTCCACGGGCGGTCGTAGATGATGACCATGCAGTCCTGGCGACTCGCGAGCAGATCCAGCGCGTCCGGCGCGTCATCGATGGCGACGTCGAAAGGGATCTCCGCGAAGGCTTCGCGGTTCAGCGTTGCGGGTGTATTCTGCAGTGGAACCTCGGGGGCGCGCCCGTATTTATCGACATAGATGAGGTCGAGATGGCCAAGGCCGTGTTTGCGCAACCACCCGCAGGAACCTTCGTGGCTGGACGCGGGGCGCCCCGTGACGATCGCGAGCTCGTGGCCGCGGGCCTCCAATGTGCAGACGGCTTCCAACCCGCCGGGCACGGGCACGATGTCCGTGAGGAACCCTGTGCGGTGCGCGTGTTCCATCAAACTGCGGATCTCCGGCTCCGAAAGGGCGAAGGCTTTTTTGAGATCGAACCCGGAAATCGCCTCGTACGGCACATTTCGGCCGAACAGCTCACGCGCCAGGTCAGAGAGGTGGCGTGCGGTCTCGCACAACACGTCGTCAAAGTCGATATAGATCCGCATGCCCCATAAAATAGCAAAAAAAAGGGTTGGCCGCAAAGGCGCAGAAAAAGGGGATGCGACATGATTAGGCAACGTTCAACGTTCTCCGCTTATACCATCTTCACGGGAAACTCGCAGATTCAATATTCCGAGTGATCCGGCACTGTCCGCCTGCGGTTGTGAAAAAGAGCGTGTGGTTGCCGGCGGCGCAGTCGGCCGTTGTCTTGCCTTGCGGTCCGTCGATACGCCATGTGCCTGCGGCGAAACCGGCCAGCACAACCTCGTAGCGCGTGCCGTCCGTAGGCACTGAAATGTCAAGGGTGCCGCTGAACAGCTTGCCGCCGCGTGACAGGCAGACGATCCGGTCGGCGATACGGAGGATCATGTGGTCGGCAGTCTCGGAGAGTGAGTGCGGCAGGGGCGTTGCGGCATCGTCATGCGCCTGCATCAGGACGAGGAAGGTGTCTTGCGCACGCGCTTGCTTGGGCGAAACGAGCGCACGGTGACCGTTGGCCTCAGGTCTGTTGGCGGCGGGCGGCGTGACGGTGTAGCCGAACACATCGTAAACGTCGGCGCCGCTCTTGATCTCGATGGTCCGGTCGTCCGATGCGGGGCGCAGCACGCAGACATCGACCCGGCCCGTCACGCCGCTCTCAGCGTTGTGAAGCTGGACGCCCTGCGGCGTGCGGTGCGGCGTTTTCAGCGTGTTGACCTGCCAGTATTTCTTGAAACTGGGATCGGCGGTGCGGATATCATCCAGAACGATCACACATGCGGGATGGCTGGGCTTGCCGAGGTTGAGGAAGCAAAACGAGCGAGTGAACGAGGCGACCTTGTCGCTATACGCGGCGGTCAGGTCGGCGGCGTAGTAGCTGTACGAGGGGCGCAGGGCGCCGGGGCCGAAGCCGCACGCGAGTTTGCGTCCGTAACGAAAAAGGGGTGTCTCCTGAAGATGCTGAAGCGTGCGCGGAGCGCTTTGAAGAAAGCGCGAACCGCCGTCGTTGGCCGGCTTATTGAGAAACTTCTCGTTGGGATCGAACACCAGCAGCATGCTGTGCGCGATGGAGCGCTTGTTGAAGTTCATGTCGTACGGGGTGCCGTAAAATCCGTATTGGCCGAGATCCGCGACTTGCAGGCCGCGATAGTAGAGCTGGATCGCGCCGGCGTCCGCATGCTGATGGTTGCCGAAATGATGGCCGCCGCCCTTGATCTCCGCAACGACCGTGTTGTTCGCGTTGCTGCCGATGTTCCAGTCCGTGCGGGCGATCATGCTGCTCAGCACCGGGCCGAAGTCGATGGTGGTCGGCAGGGTGTCAAACCCCTGCACGGGGCGGAGTGCGGGGTCGTTGAGCAGCAGGTAGAGCAGGGGATCGGCCTTACCGCCCTGTCGTTGGAACTCGCCTTTAAGAATCGGGTCGCCGTTGTAGGCGTAGCAGAGCAGGGCGGTCTGCGTGTAATTGTAGCGTCCGGAGGGAACGCCGTCACCGTCGCGCAGCATCTCCAGGTTCGGTAGCCGCATATTGAGCCAGTAGAGCGGCACGGTTTTGATGTTGGGGTCAAACACTTCTCTTCCGGACATGCGGCGGAAGAGCCAGGCCGCGTGCATTTCCCAGCCGAAGCGGTAGGTCGCGTAACTCACTCCCTGATTGTGGCGCGGCGACTGATACTCGAAACGCCGCATGGGGACGAGTTCTTCTAGAATGCGGTAGGCGCAGTAGCGGTAGGGCGTGGGGTCTTCGTCGTACAGCGCGATGCCCATGGCAAGGAGGTCGCGGTTGATCATGGCCTCGTTGCCGTGCCCATTGACGATCAACCCCCTGAAGGGCGGCCAGCCGCACTCCATCTCTTCCGCGAGGCGCAGCATGTGGCGGCGCAGGATCGCGCGGTCGGCGGGCGTGCAGAGCGCGTGGCACCAGTCGTAAACGAGGGCGGCGGTGTAGATCGCGGCACCGGTTTCACGTGTGATATCGAGCAGATTGCCAAAGGAGACACGCGACAGGTACTCGCGCATCAAACGGACCGCCTCAAGGCCGTGTTGGTTGTCGCCGGTCATCAGCCAGACAAACGCCTTGGCAGCCGCAGCGCGTTCCAGCGCCGTGTTGTAGGTCATTTCGTCGTCATCCGGAAAAGAGACCTTCAGGGGCTTGGTCGCCAGTCCGAGGACAGTGCGCCACTGTGCCGCATGCTCCGGATGGGCAAGACGGGAACGGACGTCCGCGAGCGTGTTGCTGGTGACCCACAGGCGCGGGTGGCCGGGAGGCGGCCGCACGGGTGGACGGTATGCGGCCGCCTCTTTCGGCACGGCCGGCACGCGGTAGGGGTGCACTTCGAGCCGGTCAAGCCGCACATGGGGCGGCAGCCAGAACGTGATTGATTGCGCGCCGTTGGTCAGGTCGAAAATGCCCAAGACTTGCGTACAGGACTCTGGCGCGCTCCACGGGACAAATACGACACGCCGCGTGGGGCGTCGCGCGTCGATCTGGATATCGGCGAATAGCGAGTGATGCTTGCTGGTGGCGCGGCGCATCTGTTCGGCGCCGGCATCGTCCACGGCGGCGTAGGTACGCAGGACGAAACGTCCGGCGGCCGGTTCGTTGACGGAAAAGATGAGATCCGGAGGCGCTCCGTTTGTCGGACTGGCGGCAGCCATGCCGTCCTTGAGCGCGACGCCCCGTCCATCACTAAACGAGGCCTGCGCCACGATCTCGGCGCGCTCCGGGTTTATTTGGGCGGACTCCGCCTGATAGACCAGCGTACGCTTCGCTGGTGCGGCGACAAGCACGCAGGGAAGACCGAAGAGCAGGGGAATGGGAAGGATTGTTGTTTTCACGGATAATCGAAAGGAGATAGCGGCCGACAAGGCTCAACCGGAATGGTAGGCGTCAATAGAGCCAACGCATGGGGATATGGTACGGTCACCCGGCCTCAAAGACAAGCCGGGAGAGTGTGAAAAGATCGCGTGTCGCAGAAAACGTAACCGGTTGGTGAGGGGGTTGCGTGTTGACCCGAAGTGAGGCGGAAGGAGAGGGGTCGGAGTGAAAGGCTGGCCCGTCGGTCTCTCAAGACAGGCAAGGCGTCATCCCGGTGCTTTACTTGAGGGGCTGCGTGACGGACATGCTGTAGAAACGGTTCAGGCCTTCGCATCCGGTGATCCCGAGGTAACGTTTCTCCGGCAACGACTCGTCGGCGTAACCGAACGTGTGGCCGTCGATCTTGACAGTCATCAGCTTGCCCTTGAGTTCAACCTCCAGCGCGTAGCGCGTGTCCGGCGCGAGCGGGAATTTGGCGAAGGCCACCTTTTTGTAAGAGGGTTTCCCGTTTATGAAAAAATGATGCCAGACGTTCACGCCTTCGTTGTAGACGCAGATTTCAAAGTGCTCGCGGTACTCCGCCCGGCCCGCGGCGTCTTTGCCGAGCTCTGGAGCCAAAACGATGAGCGGCGCCATGCGGTATGTGAACGCCATGTCGACCGTCATGCGCAGGTCGCCCTCGAAAGGCTTTGCGTAAACCATGCTCGTGTAAGTTTCGGGGGCGCGTTTGCCCTGCAAATCCTCGGGGGAGACGCCGGCGGGCACGCCG